>DAOPJS010000137.1:0-4352 GCA_035399785.1 Alphaproteobacteria bacterium | reverse complement strand
CCAGTTTTGCAATTGATGAATTGGTGTCGCTTGCCGATAAACACGGTGTCATGTTAAGCACCGATTGTAGCGGGGTGAAAAACCCGAAAAACGGCGAATTAACGACAGAACACTTGAGAGCTATGCTGGAAAGACGTGATTTCCAGGTGACTCATGAATGTGCCTTTGGTCTTGGTTTTGAGATGAAACGGGCGCCGCGTACGTTGGCCTTGTAAATACAGCGGTATACTTCAACTTCTTAGGAACTTTCAATAATCTCATACGTTTAGCCTGTGAAACACAATTATTCATAGGCATAAAAATGGCATTTGCAGAAAAACTAGTCGGACCGGAAGAAAAGCTGATAGGCGTAGCCAGACTTCACTGGATCTATGGAATGCAGGGGTTCATGTGGTTGGTGGCTTTAATGATGGCGGGGGTTTTCGTCCGTGGTCTGTTGGCAGGAGTTCTTGACGGTGCCTTTGTCCCTTATGGTCAGGCGATTTTCTGGATCGGCACTTTTTTGGGGACGGTCATGGCTGTTTTTTACTTTGGCATGATGCTTTTTACCGAACTGGCATTGACCACTCATCGCTGTATCTACAAAAAAGGCCTGATTTTCGTTGATGTGCGTGAAATTGATCTGGAGGAGATCAAATCTGTCTGTGTTGATAATGGTTATTTAGGGCGTATTTTCAATTATGGCTATATTCAGGTGGACGCCCGTTTCATCGAGGATGAGGTCTTCCAGGCAATTACGGATCCATACCGTTTTGTGAAGGCAATGAATGAAACGCGGGAGAGATTGAAAGAGGACTCAATGCATCTTGTTCTTGAGGGGTGTGGTATATCATCTGCTTCCTATTCAGATGGCTCTGAGAACAAAAAATCTTCTGAAGATGAAGAAGAAAGGCATCTTTACGATGCAAGGTATGACACGCTTGCGCCTGATGTCATGCATAATATAGACGCCTTGGCAGAAGATGCCGACGAGGCAACAGCCTTTAAGGCCCATCTTCCCCCTGACGATAAGAATATGCGGGCAGGTCCCCAAATGTCTGTGCCTCAAGGAGCAGAAGAGGAGAAGAAAGTTCAGGCGCCTCCCAAAACCAAGCGCCCTCAGCCCGCCAATAGCAATGCGTCAGAACGCGAAGCAGCGGATAAAAAGCCAAAATCGCCGAATGAAGAGGCGCTGAATAAAACCGTCGGCGAGCAGTTGGAAGAGAAAATTGTCGATGATTTTGAAAAGGCGGAGCAGAAGGCATCCTAGTTTCTTGTTTTCCTTGTTATTTGCGTAAAATATCCGTATTTTGCGTGCATGACATACAATCCTGAATTACTGGATCGTGCCAAGCGGCACCCTGAAAAGCGTAAAAATCCCGATCGCCCGATGGGAAAAAAGCCTGATTGGATTCGGGTGAAGGCAGGGCAGGGTAAGACCTATAAGGAAACCCTTGATGTCGTCAAAGGGCTAAAACTGACAACCGTCTGTGAAGAAGCGGGCTGCCCGAATATTGGTGAATGCTGGGACAAAAAACATGCGACCTTCATGATTATGGGGGAGGTCTGCACACGCGCCTGTTCATTTTGTAACGTGGCCACGGGAAAGCCAGAAGCGCTCGATAAGTATGAGCCCCTGCGCGTGGGTGTGGCGGTAGAAAAAATGGGGCTGGAGCATGTTGTTATCACTTCTGTGGACCGCGATGATCTGCAAGACAGCGGCGCGGAGCATTTTGTGAAAACGATTGAGGCTTTGCGCTTTAAATCTCCAAAAACAACAATCGAAATTCTGCCGGGGGATTTTCGCGGTAAGATTGAAGATATCGACGCCGTTACCCGTGCCCGCCCTGATGTGTTTAACCATAATCTGGAAACAGTGCCGCGTTTATATCCGACCATTCGTCCCGGAGCCCGTTATTTCCGTAGCCTTCGTTTGTTGCAGCGTGTGAAGGAAGTAGACCCGACCATTTTTACCAAATCCGGCATGATGGTGGGGCTGGGTGAGACCAAGGAAGAAGTGGCGCAGGTCATGGACGACATGCGCGCCGCTGATATCGATTTCATTACCATCGGCCAGTATCTGCAACCGACGCCCAAGCATGCACCGGTCGAGCATTTCTGGACACCCGAGGAATTTCAGGCCTTAGAAAAAATGGCACGGGCAAAAGGGTTCCTGATGGCCTCTTGTACACCGCTGACACGCTCTTCCTATCATGCGGGTGAGGACTTCGCCAAACTGCGCAAGGCACGAGAAGAAAAGCTGTTAAAGCAAGCGGCTGAATAAGCAAATATGAAGATTTTTTTTTCAATGAAAGTTCAATCTTATCTTTCAGTTATTCTTATAACTATAGGATTTTTATTCGGTCTTATTCAGCATAAATATTACGGTTATATTGATGATAATGGCATTTTGCACGACAGTATTTTTTTACCGTTAAGCGCATTATTTGTTATCACGGGGATGTTAATCGCAATGATTGTTCTTTTGCGCTTTATTTGGATACGAATAAGATAAACAGATGCTCTCCCATTTCGAACAAAAGCAGCTACCCTATAGCCGTGAACAGATGTTTGATCTGGTGGCCGCAGTCGATCAATACAAAGAATTTGCCCCATGGTGTGTGGCCAGCCGTATCAACCGGTGGGAGGGGGAGAATATTTTCTACGCCGATCTGATTGTCGGTTATAAATTATTCCGCGAGAAATTTTCCTCAAAAGTTATTCTGGACAAACCGAACGATATCAAGATTGAATATCAAAAAGGTCCTTTAAAAAACCTGACCAATCACTGGATCTTTCATGAAGCCGAAAACGGGTCATGCCTGATTGATTTCTCGGTTGAATTTGAATTTAAAAACGTTGCACTTCAAACACTTGCGAATATGTTCTTCAATGAAGTTGTAAAACGCATGACCGACGCATTCGAGGCGCGGGCGCATGAAATCTACGGTATGCCCGAAGGGGTTATTGTTCCAAAATAGAGATCAGGATTTTAAGCGCCTGACGGGTTGTGTTCAGGCGCACTTCCTCGCGGTCCATTCCCGTAAAGTTAAATGTCTTGGCTTGGGTGATGCCGCCTTTGAGGCCAAAGCCGATATGGACTAGGCCGACGGGTTTTTGCGCCGTGCCGCCGTCGGGACCCGCGATCCCCGTGACCGAGACTGCCATATTTGCCTGTGAATTTTTCAGGGCGCCATCGGCCATTTCAATGGCCGTTTCCTGACTGACAGCGCCGAAATTCTTCAACGTTTTCTCTGAAACCCCCAGGCAATCCATCTTGGCTTGATTGGAATAGGTGACAAAGCCGCGATCGAACACGGCGGAGGAGCCGGGTTTATCGGTAATTGCCGTGGCAATCATACCACCTGTACAGGATTCAGCTGTAACCAGTTTCCAGCCGCGATCACGCAATTTATCCGATAATTGCTCAACCAAGTCCGACATGGCGTAATCCTATCAAAACCAGAGCAGCAAAAATTCCTGCCAGCACATCATCAATCATCACGCCCATCGCGCCATGCACTTTTTTGTCCAGATAACTGATAGGCCAAGGTTTCCAGACATCAAACAGGCGGAACAGGATAAAGGCCAGCCCGATGGAGAGCGGTGTCAGGACGGCAGGGATCATCGCAATCCAGATACCGACAACCTCGTCTATGACGATCATCCCTGAATCTTTCTCCCGCACCATGCGCTCGAAATGCTTGGCCGCCCAAAGACCGACGAAAAAACAAATAATCGCGGCGGCAACAAGGGCGGGGATGCCGCCCGTCATAAGCAGAAAAATACCAAAAGGAAGGCCGCCGAGCGTGCCCCATGTGCCGGGGGCGGGTTGTAACAGACCGCAGCCCAACCATGTTGCTGTCCATGTGGCGGGATGTTTGAAATCAAGGCGGTGCAGGATATCTTGGTTTCGGATCTTTATCATGACGTTAGCTTGCCATGATAATCAGAGGATGGGAAGTGTTACAGTCGCCAATGCCTGACAGGCCATGCCTTCTTTGCGGCCTGTAAAACCCAGCCCTTCCGTTGTGGTGGCCTTGATGCTGATACGCGCGGGCGTAATCCCCAGAATATCGGCAATGCGGGATTGAATGGCGCTGCGGTGCGGA
This sequence comes from Alphaproteobacteria bacterium, assembly GCA_035399785.1. Lineage (GTDB taxonomy): Bacteria > Pseudomonadota > Alphaproteobacteria > Micavibrionales > Micavibrionaceae. Next base: position 261 of record DAOPJS010000137.1, on the reverse strand, counting down.
CCGATCTTGGGTTCTTCGGCCATGATGGTAACATCGATAAATTTGATCTCAGCGTCCTTATCCGCTAGCATTTTTGCGGCCTCTTGCAGGAAAAAGGCACTGTCCTTGTCTTTCCACTGCATATCGGAAGGGGGGAAATGCGTGCCGATATCACCTGCATTAATACTGCCCAGCAATGCATCAGTCACTGCATGAAGCACGACATCCGCATCGCTATGGCCGCTTAGGGCGACTGCATGCGGTATATGAATACCGCCGAGC
>DAOPJS010000136.1:1766-4354 GCA_035399785.1 Alphaproteobacteria bacterium | reverse complement strand
GAAGATAAGAAGGCATTACAGAAGTTTGCAGAGCAAGTTGATATTATCAGTTACGAATTTGAAAACATCCCTTTGGAAATAATTGAATTCCTGAAAACACTCAAACCGGTTTATCCTGACAGTAATCTCTTAGAAGTTTCCCAAAACCGCTTAAAAGAAAAAGATTTTTTAAATTCTATCGGTATCTTCACGGCGCCGTGGGCACCCTGCCATTCAGCCGCCGATATCGCTGTTACCATGGGTAAGTGGGGTGCGACAGAATGCATCATCAAAACTGCCCGTTTCGGATATGACGGAAAAGGTCAAATATTTCATAGAGATAGTGATGACGTTGATGAAAGTTGGGCGAAACTCAACACGCAAGAAGCTGTAATAGAAGGCGTTATTGATTTTGACTTTGAAATATCGGTTATCGTCGCCCGCGATCTCGCCGGCCAGTGTTTGGCCTATCCGGCGGTTAAAAACGAGCACAAAAACCACATTTTGAGCAAAACCATCGCCCCCGCCCTCATTTCAGAAGATTTGCAGAAGGAAGCCCGCGATATCGCCCATAGACTGGCCGAAGCTGTCGATCTGGTCGGCGTGCTGGCGCTGGAGCTGTTCGTCACGAAGCAAGGCAAGCTGCTGGCCAATGAAATCGCCCCACGGACGCATAACAGCGGCCATTGGACAATAGACGCCTGTGCGGTCAGCCAATTCGAAAACCATGTCAGATGTGTCTGTGGCCTTCCTGTCGGCTCTACGCTGCCCCATACAGCCGCCGAAATGATCAATATCATCGGCGATGACGTCAAAGACATTCCCAAATATATGGAGATGGACCACGCCCACGTGCATCTTTACGGCAAAACCGAAAGCCGTGAAGGCCGCAAAATGGGCCATGTCACGATTTTAAAGCCTGACTCCCATCAAAAATAATTTACATATTTTATTTTCTTCTGTATAAGGGCGGCCATGACCAGACCGACCGCTATAGAATATTATAACGCCATTGCCCATGACTACGCCCGCGCAGATCATGAGCACAGTGAACAACAAGCCGAGCATTACCTCAGCTGGCTTGTTCATTTTAACGTCCCTGCAGGCAAAATGCTGGATGTCGGTATCGGCGCTGCGGGCATAGCGCTGCCGTTCAAGAAAGAAGGGTTTACCGTTTTCGGTGTAGACGGTGCCCCCAAGATGATTGAAGAGGCCAATCGCGCAGGTATTCCGAAAAAGAATTTGAAATGCGCCGACCTTGAAAAAGGGCGTCTTCCCTACAGAAAAGAATCTTTTGATGTCGTTGTGACCGGCGCCGCGCTGGGGTATTTGACAAATGGCTGTGATGTTATCCGTGAAATGATCCGCGTGACAAAACCGGGGGGTGTGATTGTCATGGATCCCCAAGTCCATGACGGCGATTTTGAAGACACCTTCGGCATTGCCTCCCGCGAAGGCAGACCGCCGACCTTTATCCATAGCGGTAAAGCGATTAAGGCGCTGATTGCCGAATTTAATCTCGAAGTACTGGGTGAGATCCCTTTAAGCGATGAGAAAGTCATCCCCCATCCGACGCACGGGAATTTGATTATCGAAGACATAAGCTATTTCCTGCGCCGCCCTGCCGCCCCCTGAATAACGTCTTTACAGGTGTTTTCGGTCTAGACTCTTGCAAATAGCTGTGTACTCTAGCCGCGATGTTACAAAAACTGATTAATATTGGTGCCAACAGCCTGAAACGCCGCAATATGCCCGTCATGATCGGCAAGGTGATGACGCGCCTGAAGGAACGCTCTGCGGCCAATGACTCTGCCGTGGCAACACAATGGGCGGCGCAACACGCCGAAAGTCTTGAAGACTTCGTCACCGCTATGAACGCCTCTTTATGGCAGGAAACACAAGGCGCCTGTGAGAAGATCACACAGGCCGCGCAGGCCAAGCTGGACGCCTTGGGTATGGATCTCGGCGGCGGCGGGCATTACCCCCTGCTCTATTTCCTGACCCGCCATCTGCAACCCGAGATTATTGTTGAAACAGGCGTCGCCGCCGGATGGTCGTCGCAGGCCATTTTATGCGCGCTGAAAGATAACGACCAAAACGGACACCTTTATTCCAGCGACTTCCCCTATTTCCGCTATAAAAATCCGGAAAAATATGTCGGCTATGTCGTTGATGAAGATTTGAAACAAAACTGGTCTTTGTTTATTGACGGTGACCAAAATAACCTGCCGCAAATTATCAAAGCGATTGATAAGCCTGTTGCCCTGTTCCATTACGACAGTGATAAATCGGTGGAAGGGCGCAACTTTGCCTATGATCTTGTCGCGCCAAAACTATCGGACAACGCCGTCGTGATTTTCGATGATATTCAGGATAATTTACACTTCCGTGATTTTGTTGCAAAACATGAGATGCCGTTCAGAATTTTTGAATTTGAAGGAAAATATATCGGACTGACAGGACCTTTTTTTAACCATGAAAACAAATAGAAAAGAAATGACAAACGCAAACACACGTATCGAAACAGACTCTCTTGGTGAAGTGGAAGTGCCGCTGGATGCCTATTACGGCGCACAGACACAGCGCAGCGTTCAGAATTTTGAAATCGG
>DAOPJS010000136.1:0-1666 GCA_035399785.1 Alphaproteobacteria bacterium | reverse complement strand
GATGCCACGCCCCTGACATTGGGACAGGAATTTTCAGGCTACGCCAAACAAATTGAATACGGCATTGCCCGCGTTGTCGCCACCCTGCCCCGTGTCATGGAACTGGCGCAAGGCGGCACAGCTGTCGGTACGGGTATTAACTGCAAAATCGGTTTTGCCGAAAAATTTGCAGAGAACGTGTCCGAGATCACAGGGCTGGAATTCATCACCGCCGATAATAAATTCGAGGCGCTTGCCGCCCATGACGCCATGGTTGAATTATCCGGCGCGCTGAATGTTCTGGCCACATCGCTGATGAAAATTGCTAATGATATCCGCCTGCTTGGCTCCGGCCCGCGTTCAGGGATCGGGGAGATCATCCTGCCCGCGAACGAGCCGGGGTCATCCATCATGCCGGGGAAAGTCAATCCGACACAATGCGAAGCCATGACCATGGTCTGTGCGCAGGTGATGGGAAATAATACCACCGTGACCGTAGCGGGATCTCAGGGACATTTTGAACTGAATGTTTTTAAACCCGTTATTATTTATAACGTGCTGCAATCCATTCAGCTTCTGGCAGATGCGGCGTCAAGCTTCACCAAAAACTGCGTTATCGGGATTGAGGCTGATGAAAAACGTATCACCTCATTGATGCAAAACTCCCTGATGCTGGTCACGGCGCTGAACCCGCATATCGGTTATGATAACGCCGCCAAGATTGCCAAGACCGCCTATGCCAACGGCACCACGTTGAAGGAAGAAGGCGTCAAGCTGGGCCTACTCACCGAAGAGCAATTTGATGAATGGGTAAACCCGCTCGATATGATCGGTCCTAAAGATTAATGGAAGAGCTGAGCGCCCTTCTCTCTGCGCCTGTCATTAAACGTTCTGTCATGATTGCGGGGCACGCCACCAGCGTGTCGATCGAAAAACCGTTCTGGGACACCCTGAAAGCGCAGGCAAAGGCGCAAAGAAAATCTATCAATCAGCTTATTACCGAGATTGACGACGCCCGTCCGCAAGATGTACAGGGCAATCTATCCAGCGCAATACGGCTTTATGTTCTGGGGTGTTTAAAACAGCCCCTTTAGAACATCTTTCACGGCGTCTTCGGGCTTCCCTGAACCATTCAGTATTGCATCCAGCGCATCCTCAGGCTTTTCAATTTTCTTCGGTGCGGGGGCTTCTTGTTGCTGCGTCGGTGCTACCTCTTGCGTCGTTGGCGCGGCCGTTCCGTCCGTTGTCGGGGCCGGCGCAGCCTGCGGCGCGTCTTGCGGCAGAATACCAAATTGCTGAAGTTTCTTCGTTGTATCGTCGCCTAAAATACCGGGAAGTTCCTTCACAACCTTGCGCTTGATTTTATCCTGAATGTAATCTTCCAGAATATTTTTACCGAATGTATCTGTCGGATTATCAATCGGCCCTTTGATCTTCACATTAAACGGCTGCAAATCAGTCACGTTTTTCAACGTGATTTTGTTATCAACATTAATAAACCATTTCGGCAGATCGGCAGATCCCGTTGACTCAATCATGGCTTCGGCACTATCCATCACCATGGACTGGATCACCACCAAACCGTTTTGAATATTATAATCACCTTTTACAGTATCAAATTTTGTCTGTCCGCCGCTGAGCGCGCCGTCAACAAGGCTCATGGCAGAAACCGCAAGCTTTTCTTCGG
>DAOPJS010000135.1:0-4387 GCA_035399785.1 Alphaproteobacteria bacterium | reverse complement strand
CAGAGGCAGACTCATCTGCTGTATTTCCTGCGGCTGTTTCAACATCAGAAACAGCATTTTCGTCTTGATTTACCTGTTCAGAGGCATCCGCCATCTTAGACTCAGGCGCCGATCCGTCAGGCTTTCCTTTTGTAAAGTAGTATCCCGCCCCTGCAACAGCGACAATTACTGCCAGGATGATACCGAAAAAAACATTCTTATTTTGTTTGCCAGCCATAGTAATCTATACCTCGTTTAGTTGTGAATCCTAATAATTCCAACAGAAATTTGCACCTTTGAGGGGGTAAAGGCAAGGGGAAATAAGGTTTTAAAAGTGATAATATTGTGGCAAAGCGACCATTTCATTGACCTTGGGCTTTCCCGCGCTTATACAAATATCGCCGCTATTCATGTAATGTGGCCATAAGAAGAGGATTTTGATGTTGTTAGCCCTAGCCCAAAAAATATTCGGTTCCAGTAATGAGCGCGAATTAAAGCGCCTGAACGCTTTGATTGCCCCTATAAATGATTTGGAGCCGCAATTTGAAGCGCTGTCAGATGCCGAATTACAAGCCAAAACAACCGAATACCGAATCCGCTTACAAAATGGTGAGACTTTGGATGACATTATGCCGGAGGCTTTCGCCACCGTTCGCGAAGCGGCCAAACGGACTTTGGGACAGCGCCATTTTGATGTTCAACTCATCGGGGGACTTTGTCTGCATCAGGGTAAAATTGCCGAGATGAAAACAGGGGAAGGTAAAACCCTTGTTTCAACCCTTGCTGCTTATCTGAATGCGATTGAAGGCAAAGGCGTCCACGTCGTTACCGTAAACGATTATCTGGCCACACGTGATGCCGAATGGATGGGCAAAGTTTATAATTTTCTTGGCCTTACCTGTGACTGCATCGTCAACAGCATGCCCGATGTCGAACGCCGCAAAGCCTATGCCTGTGACATTACTTACGGCACCAATAACGAATTCGGATTCGATTATCTGCGCGATAACATGAAATTCCGTCTGGAAGACATGGTTCAACGCCCGTTCAACTTTGCCATTGTCGACGAGGTTGACTCTATCTTGATCGATGAAGCCAGAACCCCGCTTATTATTTCCGGTCCGTCTGAAGGTTCCACAGAGCTTTATAATAAAGTCGATAAACTGATCCCCAAGCTGGATAAATCAGATTACGAATTGGACGAGAAAACCCGAACCGTTAATTTGAACGAAGCGGGGAATGTTAAAATCGAAGGATTACTTGAGGAATACGGCCTGATTGAAACGGGCAATTTATATGATCCGCACAATATTTCCCTTGTGCATCACGTCTCCCAAGCCCTGAAAGCCCATAAGTTATTTTCAAGAGACACCGACTACATCGTCAAAGACGGCAAGGTTGTCATTATTGATGAATTCACAGGCCGTATGATGGAAGGTCGCCGTTATTCAGACGGCCTGCACCAAGCCCTGGAAGCAAAAGAAGGCGTCAATATTCAGAATGAAAACCAGACTCTGGCTTCCATTACCTTCCAGAACTACTTCCGCCTTTATCCTAAATTATCAGGGATGACAGGAACTGCCCTGACCGAAGCGGAAGAGTTTATGCAGATTTATAATCTGGGCGTCATTGAAATTCCTACCAATGTTCCTGTTGCCCGAATTGATTATGATGACAAAATTTACAAATCATTCGATGAAAAATTCGAGGCGATTGCCACCTTGATCCATGAATGTCAGGAACGAAACCAGCCCGTTCTTGTCGGAACAGTATCGATTGAAAAGTCTGAAAAGCTTTCCGCCCTTTTGAAAAAGAAAAAAGTTCAACATAACGTTCTGAATGCCCGTTATCACGAACAGGAAGCCTATATCGTCGCCCAAGCCGGCGCCCCCGGTGCCGTTACCATCGCCACCAACATGGCAGGCCGCGGAACCGATATTCAGCTTGGCGGTAACCTTGATATGCGCATTGCCAATGAGGTTGAGGCAGACTGGTCCGAAGAAGGCAAAAAAGAAGCCATCGAAAAAATCAAAGCCGAAGTCGCCGAAAATAAAAAAATCGTCCATGAGGCCGGCGGCCTGTGCGTTATCGGTACCGAGCGTCATGAATCACGCCGCATTGATAACCAGCTGCGCGGCCGTTCAGGCCGTCAGGGCGACCCCGGCGCCACTGTATTCTTCTTATCTGTTGAAGATGATCTGATGCGTATTTTCGCCGCCGATAAAATGGAAATGCTGCTGAAAAGCAATATCGGCCTGAAAGAAGGTGAAGCCCTTACCCATCCGTGGCTTTCCAAAGCGCTCGAAAAAGCGCAAGGACGCGTCGAACAACAAAACTTTGAAATTCGTAAGAACCTGTTGAAGTTCGACAACGTGATGAACGACCAGCGAAAAGTCATTTATGAACAACGCCGCGAAATCATGGAAGCCGGTGACGATCTGGATGAATTGGTTGATGAAATGCGCTACGGGGTTATCGAAGATCTGGTTTATCGATGCATCCCTGAAAAGGCATATCCTGAACAATGGGATATTGAAACACTGCATAACGAATGTCAGCGCATGCTGCATTTGGATTTGCCGATTAAAGATTGGGCAAAAGAAGAAGGCATTGCCGACAATGAAATTCTGGAGCGGATTGAACAAGCCTCCGATAAGAAAATGAAAGAAAAGATCGAGGCAGCCGGCGTGGAAAACTTCCGCCATCTTCAAAAATCTTTCGTTTTACAAATTCTGGATCAGAACTGGAAAGAGCATTTACTTTCCTTGGACCATTTGCGTCAGGGGATTAACCTGCGTGCCTTTGGTCAGCGTGATCCGTTAAACGAATATAAGGCCGAAGCCTTTGCCCTGTTTGAAACCCTGCTTCACAAACTGCGTGAAACCGTGACACAGACCTTGAGCATGGTCGAAGTGAATGTTGATCCGCAAGTGATCGAAGCACTGGAACGCCAAAAACAGAAAATGGTTGAGGGGCGTCAAGACCCTGCCCTGATGGGAACCCCGCGCCAAGGCGCCGGAGCCGCCGTAAAACCCTTCCCCGAGAAAGTTGCGTTTGATGAAAACAACCCGGAAACATGGGGTAAGGTCGCGCGTAACGCCCCCTGCCCCTGCGGTTCAGGTAAAAAGTTCAAGCAGTGTCACGGAAAAGTAAGTTAGATATTTTCTTCAAAAACTTGAGAGCTTGTTTTTGTCGCAATCACTGCATGACGGGCATCACCACCGACAAGTCGCCAGAGAAAGTCAATTTGCAGAAGATTGGCGATAGGCATCAGAAAGCCTGTAAAGGTCTTTAATTCCTGCACAGTGTCATTATCGGCGTGAGCGGAATATTGAGCAAACAACTCGTTCATCAATCTTGTGTTGAAATTATACTTGTTATCGGGATTACGGGCATATTTCGCGGCAGAACATAAAAAAAGCCAAACATCCCGCGCCTGCGCCTGTGGCAAATTCATAACGGCAAGCGGCGTTTCCTCCAGATCAATGAACCCTGTTTTACCATCATCACATAAAATCATATCACGCAGATAAGGACGTCCGTGAACAAGGCCTTTCTTATGCATATCTGAAAGACCTTGCACGGCAATCAAAAGAAATTTCTTCCGTTCTTGCAAATCATTGGTTTGATCAAGAAGAGAGGAGAAAGTTGTTCCCAAATGGCTGACAACCAACATTTGATCGTTATGCGCCAGTAAGTCCGGCGCACGCACACCCAGTTCAGAGAATTTTCGAAGATTTTTTGATTCTTGCAACGCCGCATTCACCCCATCAGGAATGGCCGTTACAGAGAGAATCGGTTTTTTAAGGGCGGTTGCAATTAATCCTTGCAGAGCATGCCAAAAAGTCCGTTTACCCGTGCCCCCTTTTTTGAACCAGACGCGCCGCCCGTCAACCGCATCAGAAAAAATATTTTTATCAGGGTTTTGAGAAAAGAATTTTCTGCCATGATCCAGATAGTCATAGGTAGGCAGATTATCTTTGATCGCTTTCTCAACCATTTTCCGCCTGCGGAGGTTTTATACGGACCAAGGCCAGTTGATTGCGTTGGCGCTTCACAATATCAAAACGGAAACCATAGAAAGTAAAGCTCTGCCCTGCTTCAGGAATAATTTGCGCTTCGTGGATAATCAAACCTGCAATGGTTGAATAATCCTCGTCATCGGGCAGCTCCCACTCAAACTCACGCTTTAAATCACGGATAGTGACATCCCCCTCGACCAGATAAGTTCCGTTAGTCTGCTTACGCACGCCGACAAATGTTTCATCATGTTCGTCATCAATTTCTCCGACGATTTCCTCAAGAATATCCTCAAGGGTCACAATCCCCATGAAGCTTCCATATTCATCGACCACAACAGCAAAATGTTCGCGGCGGGATTTAAAAGCCTGCAATTGATCATAAAGCG
>DAOPJS010000134.1:0-4403 GCA_035399785.1 Alphaproteobacteria bacterium | reverse complement strand
CACAGGTTTTGAGCAAAATACGGCGGATTGTCGCAGGTAGTCCCGAACTTATGAAAAAGCTTGGGCTGACAGAAAAACTGACGCCAAATCCCGATGAATCAATGCCTTTATCTAAAAAAGTGGATGCAAGGAAAGGGCACGAGCCTATTGTTGAACCTAAGATAGATAAAACAGTAAAGCCCAAAGTCCGAGATGATGGGTATGAGGAAGTAGATCAGGCCAAAAACATGGAAGTTATGGCCAAGTTAATGGCCTTAAACCCCGAAGGGCGTGATTTGATTAAAGCCGCTATCAAGAAAGCGTCTGATTAAGCAATGTTATGAGCATTTGCCGGGAGTGTCTTTGCCACCTTTGGTGTAAGTACAACCCGGATTGGTACAAACGCCGTCAACATGGCTTTCCTTACCATCAACGATAACCATCACTCCGGTAGATATCCCTGTTTGGCCGCATTTTCCGGGTTCAATTTTTTCGCCGACTTCTTTGAAGATTTTCCCCAGTGGAGATTTAAATTCATAAAGGTTTTTGTTTTCAGCCAGTTCCAGCTGGTTGGTCCAAGTTCCTTTTGATTCCTGATCGGCATGCGCTTGGCCCGCATTCAAGGCGCCGCATTCTGTTGGCCACTTACGTGTTTCTTTAATCGTGTCTTCGTAACCACCGACAGATTTACCTTTACCGTGTCCCTTAATCGCTTTGAAAGGATAAAAACCGTCAGTTTTTTCAAAATTAGAATTATCTACAAAGTTGGCGCATTTTGCTGCCTTCCAGACTTTAGACATCGTCTGGCAATTATAAGCTTGTTTTTCAGTGGCAGGTTTAAAAGAACTATTCGTCATTGCCGCGTTCATTTTACCGGCTCTTCCTCCGAGGAATTCATGGCCGAAATTGCTGTCGTTTCCGCTTCCCTTATAGCTTGCTAAAGCTGTGCTGACGACGGCAGCTATACCGGTTTCCATTGCTCCGGGATTTAACCCTCTTGTAATAATCTGTTTGCCGAAATATTTGGTATGGACAAAAATGTCTCCACCGGTCCAGGCGGCAATACTGGCGAATTGATCAAAACAGACATATTCCAAAACGCTGTCAGGTTTAAAAATCAGGTTTTGGTTCTGCATGATTTCACGTTCAGCTTCCAGCCATGCCCGCGCTGTCAGTTGACGCCAATACTGCGCATCACAAGGTTGAGGGGCAATATCCTGAGCGGAAACGCTCAAGGGCGCCATTCCCGCGATTATAGCTGTTAGTGCTGATAGAATCGTCTTTTTCATCAATTTCGTTCCCTTATAACATTGTACCGAAAAAAGCAGGCGTTTGGCAAACAAGTCTTTCATTTCTATCCTTCTTTTGTCGATTTACTGACATTTGCCGTCTCCACTACTGCTGCTGTTGATATAAGTGCAGCCCTGATTGGTGCAAAATGAGTCAGGATAGTCTTTTATGGCGCCGACAACCTGCCTGAATACTGTCAATCCTGTTTTAGTTGGCGGTTTGCACGCACCATCAGCTTTCAGATAATCCCAGTGAGGATCTGCCTTGTCATATTCCACCCGTTTGTGTTTTGCGTTATCAATTGTATCTTGCGTAATACAGGTACTGTTATCACAAATCGGTGTGGCAGACTTTGAATCATACTCCTCTGAAGGGGTAGGGGGAGGATCGTCGGTTTCTTCCGGATCAGGTTGTGGTTCTTCAATAACGGGGGGTGGATTTGGCACGCCGCCTGTCCCGTCAACATCACCGGTTCCTTGATTTACAACTGTTCCCGGTTTTGTTTCATCTTCTTCATGGTTGTGTTCGTCATTGGGGTTGCCAGTGCCTCCGGTTGTTCCATCAGCAATGTTGAAATTTTCTTTGCCTGTTCCCTTAAGAATCTGATTTGCATGCTTCTTTAACGCTTCACGAACTTCCGGGGAACATAAATTGATAGGTCCTTGAGCAGGACATTGTGCTCCATGATGTACGGAGCTGTTACCATAGGTATAATTTGAGTGTTCCTGACCGACCGCACATTGCGCATCAACCACTTTACCATCAATCGTGACAATATAATCCAGGTGACAGGCACCGCCGACACCTGTGCTGCCCGTTGTCATTGTCCCATTATATGCGGTTGAAGCTAAGTGTGAGTATTTCACCATAATGCCGTTTCCGCAGTCAAAGCCAAGACTGTTCCCATAGCCGCCACTTTGTGAGGTTGACAGTTGGCTTACAAGTTTACATCCGGCAGGAGGGCCCGGAATAACTGTCCCGCAAGGGGTTCCGTAATCTGTCCCGCGGTGAACTTTACTTCCAACCTTCAGATTTCGGGGCCCCACATTACTTGTCACGGGGTAATTTGCAGGAACAGGTCGTGGTAAATACCCTGCGCCGTTTTGGCAAAGTGTCTGCGCATGAGCGCTATTTGTACTTAGTAAAAGTACAATCAATATTGCGGCGCTGTAGAAATACCTTCTTATTATAAACCTCTTTTATTTCGGGATGCTCACATTGAAATAGTCATCCGATTTCTTGTCGTATTGGTAAACGTTAAAGTCTTTTATCTTGTTGTCTTTGTATGCCCGTAAGGAACGGTAGCCATTGACTACCTCGTCCGTCGACAGGCCTATCCCGTAGGTATATATCGGGCCCATAGCACGGAAATTTTCTAAATTCGAAGTCTCTCCGACATTTCTGTCTTGAATAATAAAGTGAGGGCATTGATCGACAGGTTTACAAAACAGTCCTGTAATCAGTTCATCAAGTTCGGGCACTTTTACGATAATTTCATTATAGCCGTCATCATCCAGATCACTGACGGCTATATGCAGGTCCGGATAAATAAACAGAATAGATCCTTCGTAATGAATACCGTCATCAAAAAATTTTTTACCGGTCAGGGGATTATCGATCGTCCTCAATTTTTCCAATGCGATATAACAGACAAGGGATTCTTTGGGGTCGTTACAATGCGTATATTCGAGTGCGTGCGCGCGGACAGGAAAAACCATTAATACGGTTATCATCAGACATCCAATAACTATCAGTTTTTCTTGTATTGCCATCTTAGTTACATTTCATGTTGGCGGGATATTCCCGCGGTTCTTTTGTTCTTAAATCATTGAAAGTGTAAAACACCGCAACATCATCAAAGTTTTTACATTTTGCCGCCTTCCATACTTTTGCCATGACGTCACAGTTTGTTTGTCCTGCGGTCACGGAAACAGGGGCGGAGCCTGCAAGCATAGGATTGTTGAATTGGCCGCGTCTGTAATTTGTAACAACAGATTGAACTGTACTCATCAGCGAATTATCCAGTGATTTACTACCCAATTCACGCTGAACAACTACCGTTTTTCCGATCAGGTCAACAGGCAGGTTTGCCCATTTTTTTGTCTCACTGAATATCGGGCCGGCGCTTTCTCCGGTTTTTTTGACGTATAGGTCATAACAACTGTAATCAATAACGCTGTCTGGTTTAACGATGAAGCGCTTGTTCAAAATATCTTCGCGCCGTGTTTCCATGACGGCCTGATTCACCATGGCTGTCCATGTGTCAGCTGCACAGCCGCTAAGTTCTTCAGGTTCTGTTGTGGGTTCAGGCGTCAGCGTCGGATTGCTGCCCGGATTACCCGGCACATCCGGATCAGGCGGTGTTATCGGCGGATCAGGGTCTCCACCGCCACCGCCGCCGGGGCCATCATCGATCGGAGGAGTATATGTATATTCTCCGGGAGGGAAGTCTCCTTCACCATCTGTATCTGGCGGAGCCCCGCCTTTATAAACTTCTGCTTCTGTATGTGGTTTATCAGCGCCGGGAGTATTATATGCATTGGAAACAGCCGTGCTTGTTCCGCTTCCCGGGATTTTAGATTGGCAATTTCCTGTGTCCATTTTATTGTTCACGCAGTCTTGTTTCATAGCGTCGTAATCGCTACCACAGAGATCGGGTTTACCTGTTGTGGGGCATTTTCTGTCAGGTCTGCTTCCCCATAAGCACTCAGGATCAACCAGAGTACCTTGCAAGGCGACTTCTACGTGGACGTGCGGAGCAGAAGAGTTGATGGCTGTTCTTCCTGTTATGACCTGTTGACCGTCATTAAAGCCTTCGACGTGAGCATAACGTACAAGCATTTCCTTGCCGATAACATTACTGCAATCAAAAACCATATAATAACCGTATCCACCCGGATCGGTTGCCCAAAGCCATTCCTGACCTATTGTGGGGTTTGCAGCATTTGACGGGACCCCTTTAGCATGTGTTGCAGCATTTAGGCCAGCCGGAGGTTTCATAACATTACAGGAAACACTTGCTCCATTCTTATTAATAGAGGGGGGCGGAACGAGGGTCCCTCTTGGGACGTTGGCGTCGTAGCCTTTGTGATATCTTGTTCCTCCGCCGCTTTTATTTCTCACACTACCGAAAT
>DAOPJS010000133.1:1585-4415 GCA_035399785.1 Alphaproteobacteria bacterium | reverse complement strand
GCGTCGGGCTCTTGCGTTAGATTCGAAACCTCTCCCGATTGACGCAATGACACATAAAGCGGTTTGGCAAGTTGAAATCCCATAAAGGCATGAACATACGGGTCACTGGTGGAAATTCCCGCCCGTATCGTGCCGACTTCATCCATACGGGCGCTTGGGACTGTGTTTAAGCCGAGTGTTCCCGTCACGCTTGGCGATGCGCCGGAGTAATGCGACTCTGCCGATGGTTTTTCTTCTTTCGCTATCGCATGCGGGGCGGCAAAAAATATCCCGGCCGTGTAGGCAAGATACAGAGGAAGCATCCTTCGGCGACGCGAAGGCGAGGTAAATTTTTTATCGCATAAGGGCAAAGAAGATGATCCTGCCATAAGAGTTACAATTGTATGTATTTTCAGAAAATTTTCCCTGTGTGTCAAAGGCTTAAGCATTTCTATCCCCCCTTTGCCACAACTCTTTTCTGCGTTACTCTATAGGCGATGGATTATGATTTATGTGTCATTGGCGGGGGGATTAACGGCGTCGGCATCGCACGTGATGCGGCGGGGCGCGGCCTGTCTGTTCTGCTGGTCGAGGCACAGGATCTGGCGGGCGCAACGTCTTCGGCCAGTACCAAACTGGTGCATGGCGGCCTGCGTTATCTTGAAAGCTATGATTTCAAATTGGTGAAAGAATCTCTGGCCGAGCGTGAAACTTTGTTGAAGGCGGCGCCGCATATTATCTGGCCGATGAAATTCGTTCTGCCGCATGATTCCCATTTGCGTCCATACTGGATGATCAGGGCAGGGCTGTTTCTCTATGATCATTTAAGCGGGCGGAAAAAACTTTCCAAATCCGAAGCGCTTGATTTCGGTGCATCGTCTTTGGCTGACCCGCTGGATGATAAATATGATCGCGGTTTTGCCTATTCGGATTGCTGGGCGGATGATGCCCGCTTGGTGGTTTTGAATGCCATAGATGCCTTTGAACGCGGCGCGGTGATTATGCCGCGCACGGCCTGTGTTTTTTTGGAGTCGACCCGCGATAAAAAAGGCTGGAATTTACATCTGCAAAATATGTTGAACGGTGATGAGTTTCAGGTAACCGCAGGCATGGTGGTCAATGCGGCGGGGCCGTGGGTGCGTAGTTTATTGGACGGGTCGGAACTGACAAAAACGGCGGAAGGGGAAAGCGATCATGTCCCCCATGTCCGTCTGGTGAAGGGCAGTCATATTATCGTGCCGAAAATTCATGACGGCGCCCAAAGTTTTATCCTGCAACAACCGGACGGCCGTATTGTTTTTGCCTTGCCGTATGAGAAAACCTATACACTGATCGGGACTACCGATGTACCGTTCGAAGGCAATGCTTCTGACGTGATGATTTCGCCGGAGGAAACGACCTATCTGTGCGACGCGGTCAACAGATCGTTCAAGAAGAAAATCAAACCCGAAGATGTAATCTGGACCTATAGCGGCGTGCGCTCCCTTGTTGATGACGGAAAGAAAAACGCCTCGAAAGTGACCCGTGATTACAAGCTTTATATGGATGAACGTTTCGGCCCGCCTATTTTATCCGTCTTCGGCGGCAAACTGACAACCTATCGTCATCTGGCCGAACATGCAGTGGACAGGCTGGCGACTTTCCACCCGAAGCGTCAGTTGCTGCCATGGACGCAAGACGCGATTTTACCGGGAGGTGATATACCGCAGGGGGACTTTGATAAATTCCTGCAAAATCAGAAGGCACGTTATACCTTCCTGCCGGATGCGCTGACTTATCGCTATGCCCGTGCTTACGGTTCGCGCATGTCGGCGATCATGGAAGGGGTGAATAAAGTCGCCGATTTAGGGACTCATTATGGTGATCATATTTATGAGGCGGAAATTCTTTATCTGCTTCGCTATGAATTTGCCCATACGGCAGAAGATATTTTATGGCGGCGCTCAAAAATGGGATTACATGTCAGTGACAAAACCGTGACGGCGCTGGAAAAGGCTCTGCCGTCATTGATTGAACGCGTACAAGGGGAAAGCAAGCGCTATGAAAACGCTTCTGGCTATTGATCAGGGAACGACCAGCTCCCGCGCCATTTTGTTTTCTGATGGCGGCGATATTCTGGCCGTGCGTCAAAAGGAACTCACCCTGCATTACCCTCAAAAAGGGTGGGTGGAGCAAGACGCCGAGGATATCTGGGCAGATACGCTTTGGGCGTGTGAAGACATCATAAAGAATGAAACGCAGGCCAAAGACATTGCGGCCATCGGCATTACCAATCAGCGTGAAACGACAATTCTTTGGGATCGTAAAACGGGTGTGCCTGTTTACAACGCCATTGTCTGGCAAGACCGCCGCACGGCGGATTACTGCGCGCAGTTAAAAGAAGCGGGACATGAAAAAACTGTTACGGGCAAAACGGGCTTGCTCCTCGATCCGTATTTTTCGGCGACAAAAATAAAATGGATACTGGATAATGTTGACGGTGCGCGCAAAAAAGCGGAAGCAGGGGAACTGGCTTTCGGTACGGTTGATAGTTTTCTGCTCTGGCGGTTGACGGACGGGAAAGTGCACGCCACCGATGCGACAAATGCGTCGCGCACGATGCTTTATAATATCGTCGATCAGAAATGGGATGAAGATTTGCTTGCGCTGTTTGAAATTCCTAAATCTCTTCTCCCTGAGGTGAAAGATAACTGCGCCGATTACGGGCAGACAATAATTGCCAGTATGACACTGCCTATCGGCGGCATCGCAGGGGATCAACAGGCCGCGCTGATCGGGCAGGCCTGCTTTGCGGATGGGATGGTAAAATCCACTTACGGCACGGGATGTTTTGCGCTGATGAATATCGGCG
>DAOPJS010000133.1:0-1485 GCA_035399785.1 Alphaproteobacteria bacterium | reverse complement strand
GGGATGGTAAAATCCACTTACGGCACGGGATGTTTTGCGCTGATGAATATCGGCGACACTTTCAAACAATCGGAAAACAGATTGCTGACCACCGTGGCGTATCGCTTTGACGGGAAGGTGACTTACGCGATTGAAGGGGCGATTTTTGTTGCCGGCGCGGCCATCCAGTGGCTGCGGGATAATCTGGAATTTTTTAAGGATGCGGCGGAGAGCGAAAAACTCGCCCGCTCGGTTGATAATAATAATGATGTTTATTTTGTTCCCGCTTTTACGGGGCTCGGGGCGCCGCACTGGAACCCTTCCGCCCGCGCAGCCATTACGGGGCTCAGCCGTGAAAGCACCAAGGCACACATTACCCGCGCGGCCTTAGAGGCGCAGGCATATCAGACCTACGACCTGATGGATGCGTTTCAAAAAGATTCCGGGCACGATGTTGCTACCTTGCGTATCGACGGCGGTTTGGTTGCCAATCAATTTGTCTGCCAGTTTCTTGCCGATATTCTAAATCGCCCTGTAGAGGTGCCGAAGGTGACCGAAACCACGGCGCTTGGCGCGGCCTATCTGGCGGGGCTTCAAGTCGGGGTTTATAAGGGGCTGAAAGATATTACCGATGCTTGGCAATTGGCGCATCGCTATGTTCCCTCCATGAACGAAGAAACGCGCGATCATCTTCTGCGTAAGTGGACGCAGGAAGTGGCGCGTGTGATGCACGATCTAAGCTAGAAACCTTCCTATCATAGTATGCGCATATGGCGCATTTCCTTCATATCTATCCTTTTTACGCATAAACTAAACTTATGGTTGTGTTTTATTAGGGGGGACGATATGGCACAAAAGGGATATTGGGTTATTTGCGAAGATTTATATGCAGGCAATAAAAAAACGCGGGAACCGTCTGTTTGTATCGGTCATGTCGACGGGTTCGATTATGCGGAGGCGATGGGCGGAACCCGTATGGAGGTACTGTCCGTTATCCGCTGCAAGCTGAAAGACAATATTCGTTTCCTGCTGGATTGTTATTCTGACCTGCCGCCGTTGTCCAGCTCTGATAATCCGCCTAAGGGGCTGAATAAAGCAAACACGGCTTATCTTTTCATTTGTCTGAGTGATGTAGGGACAGGGCTGGAACAGCTTATTTCCTGCGCCGTATAATCAGCAAAAAAAACGGCCGGTAAAAACCGGCCGCTTCATTCATTCCTTGGGAATTCTTATTTTGTGTTGATGATCGCTGTCATCACTTCACCGACAGGTTGATCTTTATACTTGTTGTATATTTTCTCACCCATGTCTTTCAGGATCTGCTTGTCAGCATCGCTGATATCGACAAATTCGATACCTTGTGCTTCAAACATTTTGCGTCCGTCAATGTCCTGCTGGATAGAAAGCTTTCTTTCTTTTTCAGCAAGATTTTTGGCTTCTTCCTGAATGATGTTCTGCTGTTCTTTTGTCAGGCTCTTGAACAGGTCACCATTAATTGCAACCAAT
>DAOPJS010000132.1:0-4427 GCA_035399785.1 Alphaproteobacteria bacterium | reverse complement strand
TGCTGTTTAGATATTCTTGGTCAACAGCATCTTGAAAAGCAGCAGTATCGGGATAAGTGGATCTAAAGGCATCAAAACCAAAAGTTTTACCGACAATCATGTGCCAGACGCGCTCATCCCCCGACCCTGCGTCGCCACCGGGGATATCCCAGAAAGTGTCAGAATCTATACTAAAACCACCTCTGGCAGCGACACGTTCAATAGCCCGTCTGTTTCGTTGTTCACTAATAAAAGCGGTACCATCACCATCCAGAAAAATAGCTCTCATCTGTCCTCGAAAACCCTATATCGTTAATTTCCGAAGACCTTAATATATTTTAAACGGAAAATGCAAGCTATTTACATATATTATGGCTAGCCAATTAAAACGCCCAGTGTTTCCATGATATCGGCGTCCATCCCAACGGCGCCGTTAATTGTCACAATGTCAAGATAGCTGCTGCCCCCGACCGTTCCATTGGCATCAACAGCAATGGTCGTATTGCCGCCGCTTTCGGTCAATTGGACAAAATCGTTAATATCGCTGACACCTGCCGTATAGCCCGTGAGCAAATCACTGATATCGATGCTGTCGAATTCGCCGACGTCAAAGCCGTTTATTTCATCGACATCATTAAAGGCGCTGGCCGATTCGAAAACAAAAATATCGCGGCCATCTCCGGCGAAAAATTGATCGAAGCCATCCCCGCCGTAAAGAATATCATCGGCGGCGCCGGCCCCTGAAAAAGTTCCATGCACAATGTCTGAATGCGTTTGAAGTTCTGCTTGTGACAGTGCAGAATTGTAAATCGCAACATCAGAAATACGGCCGTTAAAATAATAACCGCCTGCATTATCTTCACCATCATGAAACTGAACGCCATCGGGAGCATAGCCGATACCGACATCGCCGCTATGCGCAGGGAAAGTCGAGCTGGAAACCGTTACCGAACCGATATTTACCCCGTCCAGATATCCTGTAAAGCTGTTGTTGGGTTGATCAAAAACAAGGGCGACATGATATGTCGTTCCTGTGGATACCGCGGCGTGAATATCCGCATCGACCCAAACGCCGTTATGTTCGCCCGTAATATAAACATTACCGCCATCCAAATAGATGGTCATACCATGTGTTGCTCCGCCTTCTTCATAAAGAACCTGACGTGTTGTGACATCATCGGCATTAAATACCAATTCCGTTGTCCGCTCATTAAAGCTGCCTGAATTAATACTGGCATTGTCGGGAATATGAATACCGTTTGTCGTGCCGTTGAAATCAACAGATGTCCCGCCAAGTGTATAAAGCGCGGTGGCCCCCAATGTCGGACTACCCACAGTTGATCCGTCAACGCTGGCGCCCAAAGAACCAAGATTATCAATCGTCGTACCCGATGTTTCGTTCAATCGCCAATAGGCAACAGGGCCGTTATCCAGTATTTCACCTGCGAGAGGGTATATTCCAGATGAATCGGCAACTGTCTGGTCTAACTTGATATCGGCATAAATTAAATCATCCCCGTCACCGCCATAGATGACATCACTGCCGTTTATTTTTCCTGCCGTCGTATAGGCCCCTGATTCCAAAGCAAAATAGCCGACATTTTCCGTTGTATGACTGGTTTCTGCATCCCCTGATGCCTCTTCATCAATAAATACACCGATGCCTGCGGAATTGATTGTGCCGTCCCCTGCCGTAACACCCGGGTCTGATCCGTCAGTTGTTTGCATATCGGCGATCACAATCGGCGTACCGCTGAAACTGCCGCCGAAATCAATATTGGTGACCGCATCGGTAACAACATCACCTGATGTTCCTGCCAATAATCCTGACGCGGCAGAGCCGCCCGATTGAATGGCAATCCAGCCGATATCCTCGGTTAAGTGGGCTCCTGAATTGGCTTCTTCTTCGGCCATATTCATATTAAAGCCAGTTGTTGTCACGGAATTGTTTCTTGTAGCAACCGCGCTTAGCTCATTATCGGAAGAGAGCTGCGTAAAGACAATCGGCGCGCTGGCGAATGCGCTGTTAAAGCTGATTGGTGTAACGGTGTTATTTGTCGCGGTTGTATATCCCGCCTGAATCACACTGCCATTCGATAAGGTATGCGTACCGCTTGATACCGCAACCCATGATATGGTCTCAAGCGCCGTTGCACCGTCAAGATAATCATATTCATCCAGTTGAAATTCAAAACCCGTATCGGTGACATTACGCACCCGTATCGCGAAAGGATCACCGCCGACATCTTCGGCAAACATTTTCACAACGGCATTATTAATCATGCCGCTAAAGCTTACACTATGCCACTGGGTTGAATTTGCCTGTGTCACAGAAACCCTGTCTGCTTCCATCACCAGTTTTAATCCGCCGGCATCCCCATAGATTGTGTCATTCCCGGCGCCGCCATAGAGCGTATCATCCCCTAAACCGCCATAAATACTATCAATCCCTGTGCCGCCGTAAATTGTGTCGTTATCATCCAGTCCCAGTAAAGTGTCATCGCCCGCGTCGCCATGAATTTCATCATTTCCTGCGTCGCCGACAACCGTATCATTTCCGTCACCGCCGTTTAGAATGTCATCGTTATCTCCGCCATAGAGAAAATCATTACCTGCCCCGCCATCCAGTGTATCACTTCCGGCGCCGCCGGTCAGAACATCATTATCACCACCAACATAAAGAATATCGTTACCGTTGCCGCCATTCAGATTATCATTTCCGATGCCGCCGGTAATTGTATCATCACCATCATTTCCGTTCAGGCGATCATCACCTGCGCCCCCGTGAATTTCATCATTGCCGTTACCACCGTGAATTCGATCATCGCCATTTCCGCCATAAAGTTGGTCATTACCATCATCACCAAAGAGACGGTCATTATCATCACCGCCTGAAAGCAAATCATCCCCACCACCGCCACGTATCAGATCATCTCCGCTGTTGCCAAAAACCTTATCATTTCCTGATCCAAGGAAAATAATATCGCGCCCTGCCAAGGCATCGAATATTTCCGGTGTTGCGTATAAAAATGTTCGCAGCGTGTCATTGCCGGCCGTCATAGTCCGCGTTGCCCCGACAGTAAAATTTGATAAGGCGGGATCGGACGAATCAAAAATAAAATCACCGGCCGTGATATTTACATTGGACGATCCCGCGTTATTCAACGTTGCCGTTGAGAGATAATTGCCGACATTGACATACATGTTATTGATTTTGACAGAGCGAATTTCAATTTGATCAACACTGCCCGGGGCCAGATCATTGAAACGAAACTGAAGGGAAGAAGGAAGTGTCCCACCGTAGGGAATGGACAGAGAAATGCTTGTGCCCGCCGAAGAGACAATATGGCCGCCACCATATTGGGAGCCATCCGCCCAGATCTCGAAATCCGACGTTGAAGCGTTTAAAACGCTGAAAAGCTCCAATTCCAGAGTATAACTCGGCATCCTTGCCTAACCCTTCCCCTAAGCACCTGTTTTTATTGTATTTACATACAATAATACATCATATCATTGTACCAGTTTCAGGTTGTGAAAATGTTAATATATTAAGTAAAATAAGGAGTTAGGGCATATTTACGGCATTTAAGCCGCCATTTACTTCACCAGACTGAAGGCTACTCTGTTGCCGCCCTTATCGTCAGGCTGCAGTGTGCTGGAATCCTTGATCTTGATTTTATCTACAGCCTTCAAAATAAGTTTGGTATCGCCGTTGGGGAGCGTTTCAACCATATAACCCTTTAAAATTTCGGGCATTTTATTCTGCCATGATTTCTTGGGGTTCCAGTTGGTTTGCGGGAAAGTAACGGTAATTTCGCTTTCATCTTTGGTACGGGCAATTTTGTATTCATTGGGCTGCTTGTTGTAATCGAGCACCATTTCCAAAGAATCAGGTTTTTGGAAAAAGCGAAGATTGCCCACTGTGGGGAAATCCTCGCTTTTTACCGAATTAGCATGAGCAGACTGTTCTGTCCCGCTTAGCACGGAAGGAATCTGGCAATCTTGGGTTATTCTGCCATCATCATCTTTTCCTTCGGTACAAGCGACTTCGTCAGCCTGCTCAGAGATTTGAAAATCAACCCCATCCGGGAATAGATTTTCTGAAGTAACCGAAACAGATTTCGGTTGGACATGAACTTGTTCATAGGTCGGATCAATACGAACCACGTAATCACCGGGTTCGACATATTCGAAAACGTAATAACCATCAAAGGCGCTGGATGTCGTATCAATAACCTTGCCTTCGGACAGCAGCTCCATTCTCACACCTGAAAGCGGGCCGGTATCAGCCATAACTTCTCCTTCAATGACACCTGTTTCAAAGACGGGAAAGTCGGCATTGACGACGGTGCCCGGACGTAAAACAGCGCTGTATCCTTCTTTGCCGGAAACGGTAAACGGATTATTCAGACTGTCCATGTTAAGGGTGATATTCTCGTATTCAACTT
>DAOPJS010000131.1:0-4430 GCA_035399785.1 Alphaproteobacteria bacterium | reverse complement strand
GATTTAAGCGCGCCGTAAAATGATTCAGGGACGGAAGATAAAATTGCCATCAACGGTTTTCTTAGAGCGTATGGCACCCATCCTGTTTTTGACCACAGCGCCGGAATTTTTGTGTGACGATCATAGCCCCCTAAAATTTCATCGCCGCCATCCCCTGTTAACACAACCGTCACCTGATCTCTGGCCAGCTTTGATATCAGATAAGTCGGGATTTGTGATTGATCCGAAAACGGTTCGTCATAAATATCGGCAAGGTTTGGAATAACATCCAGCGCATCCTGCCCCGTTACATAGAATTCCTGATGATCAGTTTCCAGATGTTTGGCTATTTGTTTGGCGTACTGGGCTTCATTAAAGGCGCTTTCTTTAAAGCCGATGGAAAACGTTTTGACAGGAACGGAAGCATTTTTTTGCATCAACGCCACAACGCCGGAGCTATCAATGCCGCCTGATAAAAACGCACCGAACGGAACATCGGAAATCATTCTCTGATTAACGGCGGTCTGAAACTTTAATTCAAACTCTTCGATAATATCATGTTCATTTGCCGCTATCTGACGGGACAGGCCGTTTTGCGCGACGGATTTCAGTGACCAGTATATTTCCATTTGGGCCGATAAATCGGCGCCGCTTTTTAATGATGACACGTCAATGGTCATGCGCCCCGCAGGAAGCATCTGCCAGACATTTTTAAAAATCGAATACGGCGCCTGCAGATAGCCGTAATGCATATATATTGCGAGGGCATCGTGGTTTATCTCCGGCGCAAAATCCGGATGAGCATGGAAGGATTTTAATTCCGACGCAAAGACAAGATCATTTCCTGCCCAACCAACATAAAGCGGCTTCTTACCGAAGCGGTCGCGAATGAAATGGAGCCGGCGTTCTTTTCTGTCCCAAAGGACAATAGCAAACATACCGTTTATTTTTTGCAGGGCCTGATTAATCCCCCAATGCTCGAACGCCGCCAACATGACTTCGGTATCGGAGCGGCTTTTAAATTGTCTGCCCTGCGCTTCCAGCTCTTTTTGCAGCTCGAGATAATTATAAATCTCCCCGTTATAGACCACCATATAGCGCCCCGTCGGAGAGGCCATAGGCTGGCGCCCGTCATCGCTTAAATCAATAATGGCCAGACGGCGATGCGCCAGAACAAGCGGAAGCTCGGGGTCAGCCCATATATCATTGCCATCAGGGCCGCGATGGGCAATCGCCTGTTCCATCGCCTGCGCAATTTTCAGGCATTGGGCATCGTCTTTGTCGTTTTTCAGATTATAAAAACCCGTAATTCCGCACATTTAAAGCCATTTTCCCAAAAATTGTTATATTCTTCCCTTATTTGATAGAGTATTGGCACAAAACCGTAAAGACCATCTCTGAGAAGTATAAAGAAGGAATATCAAATGGATATAGACCTGTTTCTGAGCCCCCATGGTGAATGCGGACTATTATGTAATAAGGAATTTGATACGCCGCCCGCCGGAACGATTTTTGATGCGGAAACCATGGAAATGACCATGGAATTTGCACAGGATGAGCCGTTCCATCTGAACATCACGGTGGAAGAGGAATTGCGGGATCGTATCTTACTGGCGCGTAAACTCTATGTGGGGTTTTTACGGGACGGGTTGATCGCCGATACGATTGAAATCCCCCTGCTTTATCTGAACGATCCCTACGGCAGTGATTTCAGCTCACAGGGGAAACTCGGAAAACCGAGCCGTTCGACGGTCGCCTTTGAGCAATTCATGAAACGCTCTACATCGGCGCAGCCTATCCACCGCGATGATCTGGGTGATGAAAATTCCAACGGCTCCGTCCTGAAAGGCATGGATCCGAAGCATCTGGAGTTTGTGCCGCAGCTAATCCGCCAGCGTCTGTTGGAACTTGGCCCCAAAGGGCCAAGCGGCCCTGTCGGTCCCGCCGCACCGGAGCCTTCCATGCCTTCGCCGATGGGGCCCGGCGGTATCCGTAGCGGCAGCGGCATGCACAGACGCAAGATGCCGCCTGCCGCCCCGCCTCAGGAAGAAAGTGATGACTAACGCCGTTTAGGATTGCGGCACAATTACCTCTAATGTGCACGGCAAGGCATTTTCTGCCAGCTCACGGCATTTCTGATAAGAGGACTCCAGATCATTGGACGGCGTTGCAAAACGTTTGTAATCATCTGCCACCTGCGACTGAAAACTGACCTCGCTCAAGCCGCTTAATAATGTTTCAGGTTGTTGCTGTTTTAATTTTCCCAGTAAGGTGAGCAATCTGCTTCGCTTTTGCGGCGCGGTTTTAATTGCGTATACAACTTCTCCGTTATCAAGGCCATCTGTGGTTTCAGCATAAGAAACTTCGATCGGAATATTGATCCCTTTTTTGGTCACATCAAAATTATGGCCATAAATGGTTTGTCCGTCATATCCTATCTCGATTATTTCAGGCGCAGATAATGCCTGCTTGTCTTTCTTGCTGACTTTATCGCTGACCGCCACCAGATATTTTCCGGGCGGGATTTGCGATGCGACATAAAATCCGTCAGAGGCGGCCTCCGCCTTGATGATTTTATCTTCCCCGCCGCCCTCAAGGGGGAACAGATTAACAACGGCATGTTTAAGCGGTTCTACTTCTCCCACCTGATTTTCTTTTAATACCGTTCCGTCTATTTCTCCTGACAGGTGAACGGGAAATTCCAACTGCGTCATCTCCCCCGCATTGGGCAAGACGGAAACCCCTTCAAAACCTGCTATCATAAAGGAATCGGGCAAGGTTTCCTCGTCTATCTTGATATCCGTGGCGCGCGAAGTAGGCAAATCATCAATTAATGAATAGCCACGATCATTGGTTTCCACACGGCGGCGAACATTCACACTTTCGACAACAACACCGGGGAGCGGTTCATCATCACCGTCATAAATATTATTGCCGTTTTTATCGTGATAAACAAAAGAGGACACCAACCCACGGCCGATAACACGGTCACTGGTAATGGTCGGCATGGTATCATTCGGATCATCGACAACACTGAAATTAACATTCAATCCTGCCGTCACATCATGGTTTGTAGTAACATCAACAAACGGGGACGCTCTGAAATAATCATTGGTGTAATTTAAATTCAATCTGGCACGGCTGAGGTCACGATCAGGATCATGATCAAGCAAAACATCTCCTGATATTCTGTTTGTCGGTCGGTAGCTTGCCTGAAAATTATATTGATCGACTTTTCTGTCCGGCAGAAAATCATAATTAACACCGCCGCGCAAAAAAACTTTCCCAAAATTGGCCCTGACGGAAAAGGCATTATCAAGTCTGTCTTCAGATCCGCTGCCGTCCCCCTGATCCACGGTATCATATCGGAAACTATCGCTGATATTTATACGCCCCTTTTGATAACTACCGCCTATTTGCCTTGAAATTTGGGAGCCGCCCTCGGCATCACGGCTGAATTCCCCTCGGGTAAAAATACTTGCCCTGTCCCTTTCCCCGACCATGAAGTTTTTCTGCGCGCTGGTATTTAATTTTAAAACCTGCGGCGTCAGTTCCCCGTTTGGGCGATAATTATCACTTTGCAACTGGGCAACACTGGCCAGATCCCATCCGCCGATACTGCGCCGCGCCGTCACCCGTGCGGCAGAGGCTCCTTTCTCATCAACACCAAGATTGCCGTCCAAAATAGTATTTCCGATCAAGCCTGTTGCCCCGACCCCGAAGAAGGTTTTATTTTCTTCATTAATATTCCGATTATTCACCCCGATATACGTTAAGGCATTACCGATCACTTTATTATAACGCGCGGCGATATGCGGCGTGCCACGATCCGGATCGGCGCTTTGATTTTTGCGGAAAGTTTGCGTATCGGACAAGGATACCGACATATCATAAACCCCGTCTTGCGAGGCCAAAATCGCCGCCGTAACGGGAACATTTATTTTCTTGTTTCTGATTTCTCCCTGAGGACCGTAGAAGAATAATTCAAAATTATTATCCCCGCCGAATAACGGCACATCTTGAAATTGATATTGTCCGGACTGGTCGATTGTTGTCGTCGCAGTCAAAATTCCGTTGCGATAAAGCTCGACATCCCATCCGGGAATGGCGTCGCCGGTAATATCGGTTGTTTCTGACTGCGTTTGATCCAGCTTATTGTTACTGACACGAAACCCTGTCTCCTGCCTTACGTCGCCCGTTAAAGGAATATCGGCAAGATTGGTGTCGCCCAAGGCGTAACTGCGAGCTTTCAACGGCCCCAACAGTTCAGCCTGCTCACTTCTTTCAGACAGACGGAAAACGGCAGAATTGATAGAATCATCATTATCATACGCCAGTAATCCATAGGCATTATGCTTGAGGGCTTGCCCTTCCACTGCCACAACGCCGTTATACCGTGCTGCTGTTTGTTGTCCTTTTTGCTTGTGAAATCTGGTTCCCAAACGTACATC
>DAOPJS010000130.1:0-4459 GCA_035399785.1 Alphaproteobacteria bacterium | reverse complement strand
CATAGGCCTTCACAAGACGAATACCCTGAAAGATTTGCGACAACCTGTCCGATAAATGCGCCTGCCGTGATTGAATATCTCCCGACATTTTACGAAGGCGTCTGCCGATCCATCCGACACAAAAAGCCGCCAGAGGAAAAATCGTAAACGCCGCAATCGCCAGTTTCCAATCCTGATAGAACATCACCCCTGTTAACAGGACGAGCGTGATAACACTTTTTCCCATTCCCGTCAGGCATCCTGTGACTGCATTACGCAGAACATCAACATCGTTAATAATGCGTGAAATCAACTGCCCGCTGGGGTTCTGGTGAAAGAATTTCAAATCCAGATCCATAAAATGACTGAAAAGCTGGCTTTGAATATCGGCCACAATCTCCTGCCCGATTTTACTCATCAGGATGGTATCCAGATATCCCGCCAAACCACGCACAAGAAAAATGATAAATATCCCCGCACCAAGGCCCCAGATCTTACCCGTATTACCGGCGACAAGTACTTGGTCCATAATAGGCTCGATAATCGTGGCAAAAGCCGCGGCCATAGCCGATCCGATGATCATAAAGCCGATCGCAAGTGACAGGGTTCCGAGATGCTTGCTCAGGTAATCCCGTATAAGCCGTTTGACAAGAGCGGTGCTTTGCGGACGGACATCTGTTAATTTTTCTTTGTTTTCTCCGCACAAGGACGTATTTTGAGTCATGTATATGTAGCTTATTGTTAAAACAGAAAAATATTCTATGACATCTCCCGACGATAGTAAAACCACAACTCAGTTCAGTGATGCAAGATTCAAATATTCCCAAGGGATCGGCATTGCTTTGGGCGGCGGTCTGGCACGCGGTTTCGCTCATATCGGCGTTCTGAAAACCTTAAATAAACATGGTATTTATCCTTCCATCGTGGCGGGCACCTCTATCGGCGCACTTGTCGGCGGAGCATATTTAACAGGGAATATGGATAATCTGGAAGACTGGGCGCTCAGCCTGAACCGATTCAAAATATTTTCCTATCTCGACTTTCGGGTTCGAAGTGCGGGGCTGATCGGCGGCAATAAGCTTGAATCAATTATGATGCAGCATTTCGGGGATATTAAAATCGAAGATCTCCCGCATCCTTTTATCGCCATTTCGGCAGACCTGCTGACAGGGCATGAAGTCTGGATGCGCAAAGGAAATCTGATCGAGGCAATGAAGGCCTCCTTCGCCCTGCCCGGCGTCTTTCCCCCCGTCAAACGCAATAACAGAAATCTGGTTGATGGTGCTTTGGTGAACCCCGTTCCCGTTTCCGTCTGTCAGGCTTTGGGCGCGCGCCTTACCCTTGCCGTTGACCTTCATGCCGATTTGATCGGTAAAGCCGCCAAGCCGGGACAAAACTATCAAACCGTGGCGGGATTTGACGTTTTCAATGAAGATCACGTTCCCCTGACGGAACAGAAAAAACTTTTTTCAGGCAGTTTTGCCAAACGTCTTTTCCGCCGCGAAGAGGACGCGCCCAGCCTTTTCGGGGTCATGGTGTCGGCCTTGGGGATTCTTCAAGACCGCATCACCCGCTCACGGTTGGCCGGTGATCCGCCCGATATTCACATCAAACCCTCCATCGGTCATATCGGTATGCTGGAATTTGAACGGGCGAAAGAACTCATCGAACTGGGTGAAGAAGCCGCCGAGCGCGCCCTGCCGGATATTCAGGCCGCCATGCAGGTATTGTTAACGCCGGAACATCGCCCCGATCAGGACATTTCCGACATTCCGGATCAGGTATTATAAAAATAAGATATATCAGCTCGCGGGTTGGCGGCGCTTTTTATGCTTGCGGTCCGGTAAAGCATTGCCCCAACGCATTTCGTCGACAAGATATTTCGGCATCACGTTGTTATACTGAATAATAAGGTTTTTCAGTGTGTTATCGACTTCTTTTAAAGTCGTACAATGCATAAAATTCGCCGCATGCAGACCTGATTTAAACAGGCAGGTATCAATCCCCACAGCGTTGGCACCCAAAACATCATGCGCCATCGTATCCCCCAGCATCACTGTATGGGATGGAAAGACATCCACTTTTTTGAACGGCTCGATACAATATTTGAAAATATATTGATGCGGCTTACCGATGTAATGAACAATCCCGCCCGCATCT
Source organism: Alphaproteobacteria bacterium (assembly GCA_035399785.1). Classification (GTDB taxonomy): domain Bacteria; phylum Pseudomonadota; class Alphaproteobacteria; order Micavibrionales; family Micavibrionaceae. Next base: position 2,320 of record DAOPJS010000130.1, on the reverse strand, counting down.
TCGTATCGTCTGGCCAATAAACCCGGGCCGTTCAGGAAATTGGTCCCGATCAGCCCTTTACTGTCCTGATTGGCGCAAATGGCCTTTAAACGCTTTTGAATCGCACGGCGGATAACATTTTCGTAATCCTCCAGCGTTTTCATCGGGTAATCCATCCCCAGCAACAACACAAAATCTGCCTGTTCAACGTCATCAACGACCTCGATACCTGTATCATCCAGCATCGATAAATCGCCGCGGCGTGTAATCACATAGGCACGCTCACCGATATCTTTGAAAATATCCTCTTTTTGCTCCCGCAAACCATGTTGGATAATTTCTGTCGGTGTTACGATTTGGTTGTAAAGGCTCGGGCCGATTCCCATTTTTTTCAGCTCGACTTTTTTCTCGTCGGCACGTTTGCGATCATTTGTCAGAATAATGATATGCTTTTTACGTTCCTTCAGCTCTTTCAGGCAATCAACCGTCCCCGGAAACGCGTCTTCCCCGTCATGGAGAACGCCCCAATCATCAATAATACAGCCCATATAGCTGTCTGAGATATCTGATATTCCGGCACAGAATTTGGTCTTTGCCATAGAGAAGTACCACCTTAATAAAATTCACCCACCGCCTTGATTGCGGCGGTTTTACCAAAAAGAAAGGGCGATTTGCTGATGCGACCGCCCCGCCTTAATCCCGCATTATGCCGATAAAGGGTTAATCAATCAATAACAATAGCGCCCCCGCCGCAATCAGCGGGATCAGCCATTTCAGGCCGCGCGCATGTTATTTTTCTTAATGACGTTCTGACGCCCCGACACTTCACACAGAATGTCATACAGACCGCCGACATCGCTGGAGGCAAAGGTAATGCTCAGGATTTCGCCATGGTCATTCGCCGCTGCCTGTTCGTAGACTTCCTCGAACTGACGGGCAAAACGGTTCACATAAGTGCGGAACTCGTTATCGGCGGCATATTTCTGGCGCATTTTTTCATAGGGCAATTTATCCTTATGCTCCAGCAGGCGCGCGGTGAAGGCTGAAATATCACCCTTCTGGTAAGCTTTCCACGCTTTCTCGTTAACCTCACCCTCAACCATACGTGTCAGATCGACTGAGATTGAGTGCAGGCTTTCCAGCACGAACTTGGCAGAGCCCATAAAGGATTCGCGTTGAACGCGCCAATCGGCTTGACGAATTTTCTCCGCATGACTGACCGCATCCTGCGTTGCCTTGAACAGGGAATTAGACTGGCGCACATAGGATGAGGCCGCCTCTTCCACCACACGCGATGCCTTGATTGCGACATCTGCCAGATGGTCTGTCTCCGCCGATAATTTATCGCGGGATGACTCGATCTTGATGGAAACATCATTGGCCGCCTTATTGACATCCAGCATCTTACCGGACAGCGATGCAATCGCTTCGGAGATTTTGTCAGCTGTACGGTGTGAGCTTTCGGCCACTTTGTCAGCCTGTCTGTCAAGCGCCTCGCCATATTCATGCGTGGTTTTAAGCGACAGACGCATTTGTTCTTCCACTTCCTTGGCACGGTTGGCAAAACCATCGCCCGCTTTCTTCAGGTCGATCAATGTCTGGGATGAAGATTCCAGCAATTGTTTTGATTCTTCCTGAACACGGCGCACCATCTGCTCCATTTGTTCCGCTGTCATCTTGGCCAACTGGCGCAACTGTTGTGTATGCTCTTCAGTTTTAACACCGACCTGATCATATTGGCCGATGGTTTTCGAAGACACATCATTCATAATGGCCGCCTGCTTCACAAAGTTCTGACCGACATCCTGAATCTGCGCGATTGACTCGCCGACAGACACTGACAGATCGTGGAACTGGTCATTCAGGGCTTTTTGAATATTCTCGATTTTCAGCAACGCTTCATCCGTTGTCAGATGAATTTCGGATGCCTGATTTTTGAACAGGCGTTCCATATCCTGCAAACGCTCACTCGCCGCTTTGGTGGCTGAATCGATATCCTCAACACGGTTACTTAAATTTTCACTGGAACGATCAAGAATACGTGACGCATCCTCGGCGCTTGATGTCAACGTTTGCAGACGCTCATCAAACAAAATGCCCATGGATTTTAACTTGTCCAGATTGCTTGTTGTGCCTTGTTCAAATCCGGCAGACATTTTTTCAAAACGCTCGCGCGTCAGGTCGATCTGGCTGGTTGCCTTTTGGTATACCGGCTCGATCATCTCGGCAGAGCTGACCAAAGAAGAGGTCACGTTCTCGACGGAGCGGCTGGCCTCGACGGAATTGCTGACCAATGACTTGATCTTTGCCTCCATGATACCGTCCAGATTTCTCAGCTCGC
>DAOPJS010000129.1:0-4549 GCA_035399785.1 Alphaproteobacteria bacterium | reverse complement strand
TAAATTTATTGGTCAGACCGCCGAGTAAACCGTCTTTACCGTTTAGTCCTAAAAAGCCAAGTGCTTGCTTACCGACAAATTGGGCTGCGGTAGTTCCCACGGATCTTGTTCCCGCGAAACCGTTAAAAATTCCGTCCAGGGCTAAACCTGTTTTAATCGGATTTCTGGCCGCAACACGAAAAATCGAGGGAAGTAAAAACCTTGCTGCTCCGATTACTACATTTGCGACCATTTTTTTCTCCTTTGTTAATTTAAGTAAATAATACTTAAATCGATTGTTATTTTACAAAATTACCCAAGATATTCTTTTTATATCAGTATCTTATGGTGTTTTGGCTTTGGGGGAGAAAAGCTGTGTTTTTTATAGAATCTGCTCACGCCCCTTAATCCTGCCCCAATGATATGGAAAGAGGATTAAAAAGCGGTTAATAATTCAGCAAAAAAGATTAATGGCGGAAATGCCGCATGCCTGTGTAAACCATGGCCAACCCGCGCTCGTCAGCGGCCTTGATCACTTCTTCGTCACGGATGGAGCCGCCTGGCTGAATCACGGCGGTCACACCTGCCTCTGCCGCGGCAATCAAGCCATCAGCAAAAGGGAAGAAAGCATCAGAGGCGACAACGGAGCCTTTGGTCAGTGTTTCGGTAAGCCCTGCGGCTTCGGCGGCATCTTGCGCCTTGCGCGCGGCGATGCGCGAAGAATCCAGACGGCTCATTTGACCTGCGCCGATACCAACTGTTGCACCGTCTTTGGCGTAAACGATGGCGTTGGATTTTACGTGCTTGGCAACGGTGAAGGCGAAGATCATATCTTCAAATTCTTCTTCCGTCGGTTCACGTTCTGTCACAACTTTCAGATCGTCGCGTGTGATAACACCAAAATCATTGTCCTGTACCAACAATCCGCCGGCCACGCGTGTAACCATGCGGCGTTTTTCATGAATATTTGGCATCGCGCCTGTCGTCAGAACGCGGACGTTCTTTTTGTCTTTTAAAATATCAAGCGCGCCTGATTCTACATCGGGGGCGATAATCACTTCACTGAAAGTTTCAATGATACGCTTGGCGGCGTCGGCCGTCAGTGTACGGTTCAGCGCAATAATGCCGCCAAAGGCGCTGACGGGATCACAGCGCAGGGCCATTTCATAGGCACTTAAAACATCTTTTCCTGTGGCAACGCCGCAGGGGTTTGCATGTTTGATAATTGCTACAGCGGGGTCATCAAATTCGGCCACCAGTTCAAAGGCGGCGTCGGTGTCATTGATGTTGTTATAGGAAAGTTCTTTCCCCTGAATTTGTGTTGAATGGGTTGTGCCCGGACGCGAAGATCCGTCGACAACATAAAGCGCGGCGCTTTGATGTGGATTTTCACCGTAGCGCAAGGTTTGTTTCAACGTTCCTGAAAAACTGATGCGGCGAGGGAAGTCTTCGCTTTTGATTTGCCCTGAAAACCAGCTGGCGATATTGGAGTCATAGGTGGCTGTCATGGCGTAAGCATTGGCCGCAAGTTTTTGGCGCAGTTTATAGGTCGTGGCGCCGTTATGGGCGCGCATGTCGTCCAGCACCGCCTGATAATCCTGTGGGTCGGTAACGATGGCAACGAACTCATGGTTTTTTGCAGCGGAGCGGATCATGGCCGGCCCGCCGATATCGATATTTTCGATACATTCATCATAGCCTGCGCCTTTGGCGACGGTCTGAACGAAGGGGTAGAGGTTCACGACAACAAGATCAATATCCCCGATATTGTGATCTTTTTGTGCCTGCACATGCGCTTCGTTATCGCGGCGGGATAAAATGCCGCCATGCACAGTGGGGTGAAGGGTTTTGACGCGGCCATCCATCATTTCAGGGAAGCCTGTATGTTCGGAGACATCCTTCACAGGAATGCCTGCCTCTTTAATGGCTTTGGCGGTACCGCCGGTAGAGAGAATTTCAACATTATGCGCCGCCAACTCTTTGGCAAATTCAATCAAGCCTGCTTTATCCGATACGGATAAAAGAGCGCGTTTGATTTTAACTTCGCGCGGATCGCGGATGACATCGGATTTATTTTGCTGTTGTGCGGCGTTAGACATATTCCTCTACCTCTAATTTGAAAGATAGGGGATTTATAGACCAAAGAGCCCTGAAAGCAAGTATTTATATAGGGTTATCCATGGGCGGAGCCGATGGATTCTTCACTTTCATCGCTGTTGTTATCAGCCATAGCCTCTGCACAATCCATGGTGAATTCAATACGTCCTTCGGCCTGCGATTTTATGGATATTTTAAAACCGTAAGAATCGGCCAAGACGGAAATAGCGTAAGGATGTACCAAACGCGGGTCGAGATCTTCCGGATCCAGTTTTTGTTCGAGCGCTTCTTCCACTTGCGCGCGGACGGTGGCACCATCCCCTTCGGCAATGATCGTGGAGGCACTGTCACCCGCCGGACGGACGGAGATATAGCCGCCCTTGGGCAGGCATTCCATGGCCAGCATCATGGCACACATCAGCATTTTGCAATAACCAAGGGGCAGGGGTTTGGGGCCCAGATTGCCGTAGGGGTCCCATGTCTGGCTGATTTTACCTTCGGCGCGAATTAATTCACCGAAAATCTTCTGCACGTCTTCGGGTTTGATATTCGGGTCTTTACCGCCCGCGCCGTAGGCAAGACGAAACGCCGCCAGCTTGGCCGCCGATTGATTGGCAGAATAGGCAACCAGTTCCAGCCCGTCATCCATCGCATCCGCGCCCATTTCCTGCATCAGTTCGATACCGTTATTAATGGCGCCCACGGGCGAGATAATATCGTGGCAAATGCGCGAGGCGAGAAGTTCCAAAACGGCGGCGGTATGTTTGTTATCTGACATGGTTTTCCTTGGTTCTTTTTTTAAGCGTTATCAAATTTAAAGTTATATCCTGTTTTTGCAACTTCCTGTTCAACCATTGCTTTAAGTTTTTCGAGCCCTTCTTCGCTGGAGGCTTCAACACGGCTGACCAGGACGTTTTGCGTATTGGACGGGCGCAGGAGCCACCATCCTTCGGGTGTTGTTACACGAACGCCGTCTATATCATTGATTTGAAAATCTTTTCCCTCAAGCGGCTTCAGATTCTCGGCGATTTGGGGTACCAGATCGAATTTGGTTTCTTCATCGACCTCAATCCGCACTTCGGGGGTGTTGAATAGTTTCGGCAAATGGGCGGACAGGCTTGAGAAGGGGGCGTCTGTGTCGGCCACGGCATTCATCAGGCGCACGGCGCAATATAACGCATCATCATAGCCGTAATAGCCGTCTTTAAAGAAGATATGGCCGCTGAGCTCCCCTGCCAAAGGGGCGTTTTCCTCCACCATTTTGGCTTTCACCAGAGAGTGCCCTGTATTCCACATAATAGGCTTACCGCCGAGGCGGGCAATTTCATCAAACATAACCTGCGAGCATTTGACATCGCCGATAATGGCCGCCCCCGGGTGGCGGGAGAGGACATCCTTGGCATAAATTGTCATCAAGGCATCACAGCGCAGGACATGGCCCGTTTCATCGACAACACCGATACGGTCACCATCGCCGTCAAAGGCAATCCCAAGATCAAATTTACGTTCCAATACGGTTCGTTTTAAATCTTCAAGGTTTTTATCGACTGTGGGATCAGGGTGGTGATTGGGAAAATTGCCGTCAATTTCATCATAAAGCAGGATGTGTTCGCCATCGAGCTTGTCTGTCAGGCGGCGGAGGATTTCTCCGGCCGCGCCATTGCCGTTATCCCAGACAATTTTTAACGGACGTTTTGCCTTAAGGTCTTTGAGCAGGCGGGCAACATAGTCATCCTTGATATCAGGGGTGGAAAGCGTGCCTTCCCCTTGTTCGTAATCAGCGGCGGCGGCAATTTCGCCGAGTTCCTGCACAGCCTGTCCGAAGACGGGGGCATTTTGCAGGGTCATTTTAAAGCCGTTATATTCGGATGGGTTATGGGAGCCGGTAATCATGATGCCGCCATCGGCTTTACGGTCTTTTACGGCGAAATAAAGCATCGGGGTGGGGCCGAGGCCGATATTTTCAACATTAACCCCTGTGGAGCGCAGCCCCTGTACCAGTCTTTCGGCAAAAAGCGGGGAGCTTTCCCGTCCGTCATAACCGACACAAACATGATCCCCTCCCAGACGGCGGATTTTGGTGCCGAAAGCGCAGCCTATTATCAGGGCGTCGGCTTCGGTCAATGTTTCACCGACAATCCCGCGAATATCATATTCCCGCAGGATGCTGGGGTGGTAATTATGGGGCGGAGGCATCATGGCGATACTAGCTGAATTTCTGGAGGAGTTGGCTGACATGTTTTCCTATTTCCGGGTCATCTAAACCATAAACAATGTTTGCTTCTATAAAGCCGAGGCGGCTGCCGCAATCGTAGCTTTTGCCATCAAAGCGCATGCCGTTAAAGGGCTGCTTACCAATCAGCTTGGCCATGGCATCGGTCAGCTGGATTTCATTTCCTGCGCCGCGTTCGAATGCTTCGAGATAATCAAAGACTTCAGGCTGAAGAATATAACGCCCGACAACCGATAGGGT
>DAOPJS010000128.1:0-4565 GCA_035399785.1 Alphaproteobacteria bacterium | reverse complement strand
TGAACAAATCATCGATGCGCTGGAAGGTGAATATCGTGAAAACTTCATGTTGCACTATAACTTCCCACCATATTCTGTCGGCGAGTGCGGTCGTATCGGCTCACCGGGTCGCCGTGAAATCGGTCATGGTAAACTGGCTTGGCGTGCGGTGCACCCTCTTCTGCCAAAACCGGAAGACTTCCCTTACACCATGCGTATCGTGTCAGAGATTACCGAATCTAACGGTTCCTCCTCTATGGCAACTGTCTGCGGATCATCCTTGGCGATGATGGATGCAGGGGTGCCGTTGAAGGCACCTGTGGCCGGTATTGCGATGGGCTTGATTAAGGAAGGCAATGATTTTGCCGTTCTGTCTGACATCTTGGGTGATGAAGATCACTTGGGTGATATGGACTTTAAAGTGGCGGGAACATCCGAAGGTGTGACCTCCCTGCAGATGGACATCAAGATTACTTCTATTACAGAAGAAATCATGAAGATCGCACTGGCTCAGGCAAAAGACGGCCGTATCCACATCTTGGGCGAAATGGCCAAAGCCATTACCGAAGCCCGCGGTGAAATGTCCGAATACGCGCCGCAGATTGTCTCTATGCAGATCCCTGTCGACAAAATCCGTGATGTTATCGGTACAGGCGGTAAAGTCATCCGCGGTATCGTGGAAGAAACAGGCGCCAAGATCGACATCGACGATGACGGCATGGTGAAAGTTTCCGCGATGAACCAAGCATCTATCGACGCCGCCGTGAATATCATCAAAGGCCTGACGGAAGAGCCTGAAGTTGGTAAAATCTATAACGGTAAAGTCGTTAAATGCGTAGACTTCGGCGCCTTCGTCAACTTCATGGGCGGCAAAGACGGTCTGGTTCACATTTCCGAACTGGCTGATGAGCGCGTGGCCCAGACAACAGATGTTGTTCAGGAAGGTCAGGAAGTGAAAGTCCTTTGCATCGGCATGGATGATCGCGGCAAGGTAAAACTGTCCATGAAACGCGTGGATCAGGAAACCGGCGAAGAGCGTGAGCCCGCCAAACGCGAAAAGAAAAAACGCGACGATGACGAGCAAGAAGACGCCGCCTAATTAATAATCAAATCCCCGCCTCATAAGCGGGGATTTTTAAATGTACAAACGGGTATACGCATGGAAACACAAATCGAAAACGAACTGAAATTCGTCCTCGCCCCTGAATTCAACGAAACCGCTTTAAGCGGATGGAAGCGCACGGAATTGAAACAGGGCTATCACGAAGACGGCTATCGTTACCGCAATGAAGACGGTCATTTTACGATCAATAAAAAAACATGGTCTGCTGAAGATAACGCCCAACATGAAACAGAAGGAGAGATTACCGAGGAAGAATTTTCAAGCAAATGGGACGAAAGCGATATCCGCCTGAATAAAGTCCGTTACAAGAAAATGATCGGCGACGAAGAATGGGTGGTTGATTTCTTTAAGGCTGATTGCGGCTCCACCTATTTCATCATGGCCGAAGTTGAAATGCCCGAAGGACGCGAAGCCCCTCTCCATATGCCTGATATCATCAAAGACAATATCATCTACAGCCCCGCCAAAGATGATAAAGATTTTACGTCGATTAATCTGGCCGATCAGCGCCACGCCGACGCGATCATGAGACGTATTTTGCCTTAATTCTCATCAAACCAGATATCGCAGGCATAATCCCATGTCAGCTCTTCTCCTGCTTTGATATCACGGGCGGCGAAAGAGGAAATGGTCATTTCCTCGTAATCATTCTCCAGATACAGCGTCGGATTGCTGGAATGGTTATACAGCATGATATAGCCCAGCGGCATGCAGTGCTCCTGCCCCTCTTCATCGGGTTCCCAATCCAGCAAATATCCGTCGGGCGCCCCGCCGTCTTCGGGCACGGCACTTTTGGCGACAACAATCACAGGGGCGGTTTCGATTAACGTGCCCTTGGCAATATCTTCAAGTGCATAGACACCGCGTCCGCGCTCATCACCTGTCTCACGCCAGCCGATTTTTGACCCGTTTTGACTGTACATTTTCGGGGTATTGGAAATCATGGCGGATAATTCTTTCTGTTCTTCTTCCTGCACCAGCTCCTCGTATTTAATCGCCGTATTTTGCTTCATTTGCACTACCCCTTTCAAGAGGGGCATGTTATGCATGATTCATGAGTTTAAAGCTAGCAAAAGTTATCGGCCATCGCGGCGCGGCGGCCTACGCCCCCGAAAACACGATCGAGGGGTTCCACACCGCCGCCGATCTGGGGATAGAGTGGGTGGAAATGGACGTCAAACTGACCAAAGACGGCGTGCCGATAATCTTCCATGACGAGGATTTAGGCAGAACCACCAACGGCTCAGGCCTCGTCGCTGAAACCAATTATGACGACATCGCCCAGATGGAATGCGGCAGTTGGTTTTCCGACAGCTTCGCCGGCGTTAAAATCCCGACACTGGAAGAAGCGATCGACGCCCTGATCGAACGCGACTTGGGATTAAATCTTGAAATCAAACCCTGCCCGGGACGGGAAAAGGAAACCGCTGAAATTGCGCTGGATATGCTTTCCCAATATTGGGATGATCACAGCCATTTACTGATTTCCTCATTCCAGCATGTCTGTTTGGAAGTGGCGCGTGACATGGCGCCTGATTGGTATCGCGGCCTGCTGATTGGCGGGGACGACATGCCCGAAAACTGGAAAGATCTGGCAGACTATCTGGATGTCAGAACGGTTAATCTGGGCAGTAATCTGGTGACCCCCGAACTGGTGGAGGAAATTACTGATCTTGATCTCGCCACGCTGGTCTACACCGTTAACGACCCACAGCTTGCCCGTCAGTTTCAATCATGGGGCGTTGCTTCGATGTTTTCGGATGAACCTGACCTCATCCTCGAAAATCTTCTGACCGTGCACTAGTCCTCGCGCCTGCGTGCAGGACGTGTTATGAAAGCCTATGCTCAGTTACCAGCACATCTATCACGCAGGAAATATGGCCGATGTTCAAAAACATCTCTGGCTGATTTGCGTGCTGGATTACCTGACTCAAAAGGACAAACCCTTTCTTTGGATTGATACCCATGCGGGGCGCGGGCTGTATGACCTGACCTCACCCGAAGCACAAAAGATCAAGGAATACGAAAGCGGTATTTCAAGCTTTTATGACGCTGTAAAAACAGCAAACGACCTCCCTGCTCCTTTGGCGCGCTATCGGGATTTCATTAAAAATCTCAACAAAGACGGTCTGACAAAATATCCGGGATCTGCCTATCTCGCCGCAAAGATCATGCGCCCGACCGATAAGCTCTATGCCTATGATCTGCATAAAGGCGAATATCCGTATTTGGAGAAAACGCTGAAAAATTATCTCAATTCCACCACGCGGTTTGAGGATGGTTTTCAGGGATTAAAATCCCATATCCCTCCCAAAACCCTCAAACGTGGCGGCACGCTCATTGACCCCAGCTACGAAGTAAAAGACGAATACGCCCAAACTGCTAAAGCGGTCTTAAACGCCTATCACAAATGGCCACAGGGGGTTTATATGGTCTGGTATCCTATTTTGGATAAGAGACAGCACAGGGATTTATTGGAACCCCTGAAGGCACTTGGCCTGCCCGATGAGGATTTTATCATCGACGAATGGCACTTCCCTAAGCCCCCAAAAGGCATGAAAGGTACGGGAATGGTCATCCTCACTCCGCCCTATGGCTGTGCGGGGCAGATGAAAACAATTAAAGACTTGATATTTTCATAATAAAGAATTATTCTCCCTCAGCAAAGGAGAATGGATATGTCTGAATTTCAACGCCCTGCCAATGAAATACGGGAAATTACCGACATTATTGAACGTCTTTACGGCATCTCGAATGATGGCCTGCAAAAGATTATCGAAGAATCCTCTGCCATCATAACACGTGAAAAGGAAAGACGCCTCAGCGGCGAGTTTGGTGAACAGGCCAAAGAAACGCATACACCCGAAGAATCCAAGGCGTTGACAACAATTACGCTGGCCAATGAATTCATTCAATCCAGACGCGAAGAAACCGATTTTGACCCTTATGAATTTATGGGGATCAGGCCCGCGCCGGCTTTGACGGTTGTCCCTTAATAAAAAAACTAATGAGTATCACTACATCAAAGAGTTTTCAGCGCGCCGTCAGCACGGAAGAAGAATTCAGTGCCGCGCTTCTCGACATCAAAAACGGAACATTGACTGAATGTCTGGTCAGGCGCTCACGCCGTTTTAATCCTGACTTGCTAAGTCTGAGAGAAATGACCCGTGATCTGTGTGAAGAAATGGACCGCGCTATCTCGGGCAGTGTTTTAAACGATAATACAATTTTGATTACCGTCGGCGCACCCCCAAAAAACCAGCGACACTGACAAGCTTACGCAAAATCCTTGAGGCGGTCGGGCATCGGCATACCGACGGCATTAAAGCCACAATCGACGTAATGAATTTCACCTGTGACCGCACCTGACAAATCAGACAGCAGATAAAGCCCTGCGCCGCCCAACTCTTCCAACTCGACAGAGCGCTGCAACGGAGATGTCACCTGATTATATTTGAATGTT
>DAOPJS010000127.1:1934-4579 GCA_035399785.1 Alphaproteobacteria bacterium | reverse complement strand
GGCGACAATATGCTTGGGTTGAAGCTTGTAAAACTTAGCCGCAATTTTCGCAAAAGCCTGACGTGGATTATTATCATTGATAATCACGACATCTTCGGCATCCTTGGGTAAGTTAACGCCCTCACTCGCCAGAATTATCCGCGCACCATGATGAATAGCATCTTCTATATAGGCGGCGCCGTTCGCCTTACTACCCTGCAGGGCTGCAAATAAATAATTATCTTTAACCTGACGGCTGTCGGACGTCACCCCGTCTATCGGAAGATCTTTATCGGTATTTAAAAAATCAATGAGCTTCAATTTCCTGCTCCTTCTTTATCTGTTCTTTCGTTTTTACGTACTTCAGCAAACTGCCTTCAAAATTCTTTTCTGTTCTTGGTTTAATTCCCAAAACGGAAACCATTCCCGATACGACACGGGCAACCGTCGGCGCACCGACCCAGCCTCCTGTGGCATAACCGTAACTCTCCTTGTTGCCTTGCGGTTCATCGACCATGACAAAGATTGCGTATTTCGGCTCATCCATCGGAAACACACCAAGGAAAGAGGAAATAAGCTGACTGCGGTTATATCCGCCTTTACCCGGCTTTTCCGCCGTACCTGTTTTACCGCCGACCAGAAACCCGTCGACCTGCGCTTTTGTTCCTGTACCTTCTGTCACCACCAGGCGCATCAACTGGCGCATTCTGTGTGAGGTTTGCGGCGAAACAACGCGCAAACGGCTCTCTTTTAGGGCATTTTTGTGATGATTTTTTTGTGCAATCAATGTCGGTGTCACTAAATAACCACCATTTACGATGGATGAAGCCGCCCGTATTAACTGCAAAGGCGATACGGCAATCCCGTGTCCGAAGGAGGCCGTCATTGTATTAACATCACGCCACGGATCAGGGATGAGCGGTTTTCCCACTTCAGGAATTTCAAAATCCGGCGCATCAAAAAGACCGATGTCTTTGTAGAAATTTTTCAAATCTTCTGTTCCGACCTGCTCACCCATCATCGCCGATCCGATATTGGATGAATGCATAAAAATTTCAGGCACTGTCATCGATCTTTTTTCCGGGTGATAATCCCTGATTTTAAAACGGCCAATCTCAATAGGGTTACTGACATCAAATTTCCGCGCGACATCGGAATTTGTTTTTTCCAGATAGGCCGCCGTTGAAAAAACCTTAAAGGCAGAGCCAAGCTCATAAACCCCTAAACTCAAACGATTGAATTTTGCGTTACTACTGGCTTCGTTATAATCATACGGGTTGTAATCGGGAAGCGATATCGCCGCCAAAATTTCCCCCGTTTCCACATCCATAATAATCCCGGCACCGGCCTTGGCATTGAAATCCTTGATGGTTTTAGACATCTCACGTTTCAACACATGCTCCAGACGTACATCAATCGTCAGCTGCAATGGCTCATCAGAAGTTTTTAAGTAATCATTAAAACCCGCTTCCAACCCTGACAGCCCCTGCCCGTCAATACCCGAAGCACCAACCAAATGTACCGCCAACGCCCCTTGCGGATAGATGCGGTACATCTCTTCCTTAAAATTCAAACCCGGATAGCCCAGATATAAAATCTTCGATTGATCTTCGGGACTGATGTTACGTTTAAGCCAGACAAAACGCTTCTTGCTTTGAAGTTTTTGCAATAAGGAGCCATAAGAAAGATCAGGAAAAATTTTTACCAGATCTTCAGCAACCTTTTTCGGCTCTTGAATTAAAACAGGATCAACATATAACGACGCCGTTTTTAAAGAACGCGCCAGCAAAACACCGTTACGATCAACAATATCGCCGCGGATATGTTCTGCCGCACCTTGATTATCAACAACCTCATAAAGACTGTCTTCTCCGCTGCGTTGAAGCTCCCCCTGAATAATCGACAAATCGGCGGCCCGCCCCAAAACAATAACATAGGCAAAAACGAAGAACGCACTCATCAGCACCAAACGGCCACGCGCCTGTTCTAACGATGTCTGCTGCGTGCCGGACATATAAATTTTACGACGTTGGAATGCGCTCATTGTCCCGCTCCTGTCGCCATATTGTTCAATAATTTATCAAAATCCTGACTGTCATTTTTCTCAATGACGGCGGGTTCGTTTTTCTCTGCTGATTTTTTCTGCGTCGAAACATATTGCAGTAAATTGGCAGGCTTTACTTTCGGAATGACAGGAACAACCGGTTGCGGAATTTGATCGGCGCTCTCGATAATGCTTTTACCATCTACCATCGGCGCATCCAGATCCAGATTACCATTTGTCAGCGCCTCTAACCTCTCAGGACGATTCAGATAATCCCACTCCGCCGTTAAAACACGCAAGGTTTCTTCTTCGTTTTGCGCCTCTCTGGAAACTTCAGAAAGCTTTTGCTCGGCGCGCTGCACAGATTGACTTGTCCAGAACAACATCGCCCCACAAAAAACAGCCAGCAAAACGGAAACAATACCGGATAGACGAAACATTATTTATCCGCCTCCCACGCTTTATTGTCATTACGGATTGCCACACGCAATTTGGCAGAACGGGAACGGGAATTTTGCTGGATTTCAGCTTGGGAAGGCTCGATTGCTTTTCGTTTGGGCAATGAGAAAGTAGGCGCCTGAACGGCGTCCATAGAAACAGGTAAATGACGGGAAGAATTGGA
>DAOPJS010000127.1:0-1834 GCA_035399785.1 Alphaproteobacteria bacterium | reverse complement strand
GCTGCGCTTTTCGACAATCCGCTTGGCAATGCGGCGTGATAATCTTTCTTCGCCATATTGATAAATAATATTTGCCAGCGCCTCTTCTTCCGTATCATTCACAATATCGGCGGCAGTGGATCCGTTTTTTGTATCCATCCGCATATCCAGCGGCCCGTCAAAGCGGAAAGAAAATCCACGCTCGGGTTGATCAATCTGCATCGATGACACACCGATATCCAGAACAAAGCCGTCTATCTGGTTAAAACCTGCCGCCTTAACCAGCTCCAGCGCGTCACCGAAACAGCCGCGTACAAAAATAAAACGATCACCAAAATCTTTTTGTAATTCTTCGGCCGCCGCAACGGCATTGGGATCGCGGTCAATTGCAATCACCGTGCAATCTGCCGATTGCAAAAAGGCTTTAGTATAGCCGCCGGCACCGAATGTTCCGTCGACATAAACTTCTCCATCTTTCGGCGATAAGTTTTCTAACACTTCATTCAACATCACGGGATAATGATTGCTCATCGCTCACCTCCCGTTGATTTTGGGATCGTCAATCCTTTGGACTGGACGGCTTGGCGCGCGGTATCGCGGCGCTGTTCAAAACTTTGCGGATTCCAGATTTGAAATTTGGCGCCCATACCGACAAAGGATGCTTTTTCTTTCAAATCACAAAATGAAATCAAATCCGCAGGAAGAATTATTCGCCCGTCACCATCTAATGGAAGTTGTACAGCCGTACCGAAAATTGATGTCGCCAAATCATCTTGCTCGGCAGAGAACAAATCAAAATTATCCAGACGTTTGCCAATCTCCTGCATATAGGACCACGCAAATCCTTCCAGACATTGGTGAACATTCGAACGGAATAAAACAACACCTTGAAAAGATTCCTCAGACAATTCGGCGCGGAAAGACGCAGGAACGGAAACCCGTCCTTTCTGATCTACCTTGTTTGTGAATGTCGATAAAAACAGCGCCATCCGGCTTCAGCCTCATTGTCAGTAAAATTCACGGCGATAGGCCGCAACATAGAATAAATACGTCCCAAATCTTCCCTTCATGGAAAAATATGGATATCTATGGAATATCATGGGTTTGAGTGACTCTGCAAGTCAGCTTTTGCACGGCTTTTCATTCACTCACAGTTATTTGGTGATCAGGGTAAAAACCATGTATTTCCGCTCTTTTTAATTTCCATAAGGTTAAAAATATCCTTCCAAGTGATAAAATTCACTAAGTTGTTGTTTTTATTGAAAAAATTTTGAAATAATGTTGACAGAGCTGATTTTATTATGGTAAACACTTCCCATACTTAAGAAAAACAAGACTTTCCGAAGTATAAATTAATTAAATCTGTGTAAGGGGAAATACACTATGTTAACTGCAATCTTGATCATGGCACTTTCTGTCAATGGCGGTCTTTATGTTGGAACCATCGCGTATACAACAATGAAAGCCGGCGAACTGAAGTAAGCCTTATAAAACAACACACACCCAAAACCGCCCGCTATGCTCAGCGGGCGGTTTTATTTTTGCCTGATCGTTTCACGTGAAACAAAACAAGAACATTTAGTGTTTTTCAGCGGAAAAATATTACAGATGAATTGCCAGAAGGTCTGTAAGCCGGGTTCTGTCTCTATATTTCAAGAGGATAATCATTCATCTAGGCGGGGCATTACTGCACCGCTCATGCAACCTACCCGAACGACAGGCGGAAAACACGCCTATATGCCATTCCTATTTGGTCTTGCTTCCAGTGGGGTTTACCATGCCGTGCCCGTTACCGACCACGCGGTGCGCTCTTACCGCACCCTTTCACCTTTTCCTCTAAAAGAGGTAGTCTGCT
>DAOPJS010000126.1:0-4608 GCA_035399785.1 Alphaproteobacteria bacterium | reverse complement strand
CGGTTATGATCGTTCCCGATATCATGAGAATAAACGGGCGGTCAGGGATAAATATATGGGGCCGCTTATCAAAACAATTATGACCCGCTGCATCAACTGTACACGGTGTGTGCGTTTTGGCGAGGAAATCGCCGGTGTTACGGAGCTGGGGCAGCTTAACCGAGGGGAAGATGCCGAAATCGGCACGTTTATCGAAAAAGCTGTCTCGACGGAATTGTCAGGTAATATGATCGATATTTGTCCTGTCGGGGCTTTGACCTCCAAGCCCTATGCGTTTAAAGCCCGCTCATGGGAATTGAAAAAGACCGAAACCATTGATGTTCATGATGCGCTAGGCTGTAACATCCGTGTGGACAGCCGCGGCGCGGAAGTGATGCGCGTTCTGCCGAGATTGCATGAGGACGTGAATGAGGAATGGATCAATGACCGTTCCCGCTTTGCCTATGACGGGTTGAAGAAAAACCGTCTGGATCAGCCTTATATCCGCGATGAAAAGACCAAGAAACTGCAACCTGCAACCTGGGAGCAAGCTTTAACTTTGGCGGGTAGTAAGCTGAAAACATTCAAAAAAGACAATATAGCTGCTTACGCAGGGGATTTAGCGGATGCTGAATCTATGTTTGCCCTGAAATCTCTGATGGGTAAGCTGGGCGTCGGGCAGTTGGAATGCCGCGTTGATGGCGGTAAGTTTGATCCGCTGAGCGCCGCCGGTTATAGTTTTAATACAACCATTACGGGTATTGAGGATGCGGATGCTATTCTTCTGGTCGGGACAAATCCTCGCCACGAAGGCACGATGGTCAATGCTCGTATTCGCAAAACATGGCTGGATAAGCGGGTGAAGGTGGGTATGGTCGGTGAGCAGGTTGATCTGACCTATCCATACGACTATCTGGGCGCTTCGCCGAAAGATCTGGAAAAACTGATGAAAGCCAAAGGCGGTTTTGCTGATGTATTGCGTCAGGCTGAACGTCCGATGGTAATCGTCGGCGCGGGAGCGCTGGCCCGCGAAGACGGGGATGCGGTTCAGGCATTGGTGCGCAAAGTGGCCGAGGAATTCGGCATGATTTCCGATAACTGGAACGGCTATAACGTTCTTCATAATGCGGCGTCCCGTATGGCGGCGCTGGAGATGGGATTTGTGCCGGCGCATCACTTTGATCTGGCAGATATGGGCTTGGTTTACTTGCTGGGCGTGGATAATCCTGAAACTGTTGACGCGATTAATCCGCATTCATTCGTTATTTATCAGGGGCATCACGGTGATATTGGGGCGCACCGCGCCGATATTATTCTGCCCGGGGCGGCCTATACCGAAAAAGACGGTATTTACATGAATACTGAAGGGCGTGCCCAACGGGGTCGTCGTGCGGTCTTCCCACCGGGAGAGGCCAGAGAGGATTGGGCAATTTTGCGCGCATTGTCAGATCGTTGTGACAAGCCGCTCGATTTTGTTGATCATGCCGAGCTTCGGGCACAGATGATCAAGGCATTCCCGCGTTTAGGAGCTTTCGATGATATTCAGCCTGTGGCATGGGGGTCATTTGGCGGCGCAGGACATAAGGTCTCTGCTGAGCCGTTTGTAAACCCGATCAAGAATTTCTACATTACCAATGTGATTACAAAATCATCGGACACGATGCAGCGCTGTACGGCAGAATTTGTGAATCACGAAACATTTCAGGAGGCCGCCGAATGAGCACGAAACGCACAACCATAGAAATGGTTCAGGAATTCCATGAAACTTATGGTTTGCCCGTTGAGGCGGAGCAGACAACAGGCAGCCAGAAAACCAAGGATTTGCGTATCAATTTGCTTCAGGAAGAGCTGGATGAATTGAAAGAAGCGCTAAGCAATGACGACATGGTTGAAACACTGGATGCATTGATTGACCTGCAATACGTCTTGGACGGGGCATTTTTGTCTTTTGGTCTGCACAATGTAAAGGATGCGGCTTTCGATGAAGTTCACCGCTCCAACATGTCAAAATTGGGTGAAGACGGGAAACCAATTCGTCGCCCTGAAGATGGGAAGGTTATGAAAGGCCCCAACTATTTCAAGCCAGATATGACACAATTCATCAAGGATAAGAAAAAGGCGGCCTGATTTTGTCCGGATTTGATGAATCACTGGAAAGGGTAAGATTTTTTTACGACAAAATAAGAGGATTGGTGCTGTTACCGGTTTATGTCTTTGCCGTGTTTGCCTGTGGTTTTCTGATTGGTAAGTATTGGTATTTTAACTATAAGGATTTGGACGCAAAACAACTATCGGCCGATAATATTCTCTCTGTTCTTGATTTTGGAAGTTTATGGTTTTTTTACACGGCTGTGCCTGCTTTGTTGTGGTTGATATGGGGATACGTAAAAGATATTTTTGAAAAAAAGCCGGATCACTGGGATAAAACATTATGATGGAAATTTGGAATACATACGGAATGCCTTTCGTCTTTATGCTGGTACATATTGGCATTCTGATTAGCGTTATCTTGGGGGCGGTGGCCTATTACACCTACGCGGAGCGTAAAGTTTTGGGGGCAATGCAGCGTCGTCAGGGGCCGATGACGGTGGGGCCGTTTGGGTTATTACAACCTCTGGCCGACGGGATCAAACTCCTTTCGAAAGAAACCATTATACCATCACAGGCTAACGGCCCTGTCTTTGTGATTGCCCCGATGATCACCTTTACGCTGGCCTTGATTGCGTGGGCGGTTATTCCCGTCGATGCGCAATTGGTGCTGGCGGATATTAATGTCGGGATTTTGTATCTCTTTGCCGTGTCCTCTATGGGGGTCTATGGGGTGATTATGGCGGGATGGGCATCCAACTCTAAATACGCTTTCCTTGGTGGCCTGCGTTCTGCATCGCAAATGGTGTCCTACGAAGTATCGATGGGTCTTGTGATTGTTTGTGTGCTTTTATGCGTCGGGTCATTGAATTTGTCGGAAGTTATTACGGCGGATCGCCCTGTCTGGGTGCAAATCATGCTGTTTCCTATGTTGATTGTTTTCTTGGTCTCCATTTTGGCCGAAACAAACCGTGCGCCGTTTGACTTGCCCGAGGGAGAGTCAGAGATTACGGGCGGTTTTATGGTTGAATATTCCGCAATGACCTTTGCCCTGTTTTTCCTGGGTGAATACGCCAATATGATTTTGATGTCGGCGATGACAACCGTCTTATTTCTTGGGGGCTGGCTGCCGCCGTTCGGGATTGAGGCACTCGCGGTTGTCCCCGGGGTGATCTGGTTTGTCCTGAAGACTTGTTTGATTATGTTCTTCTTCTTGTGGAGCCGCGCAACATTCCCCCGTTATCGTTATGACCAATTGATGCGTCTGGGCTGGAAAGTCTTCTTGCCGTTTACACTGCTTTGGGTGGTTGTTGTAGCAGGGGCGTTGATGTATTTTGATGCGTTGCCTTAGTAGAAAGCTGTTATGAGATTATTTTTAACCATCGCTGTTTTATTTTTAGCCGCCTGTAACGACGGGAAGGAATATGTTCGTATTCCTCCCGATCCATCGGGGAAGTATCAAGTGATTTTATTCAAGAATATCGGTGATCACATGAAAATTCTCAGAACAAAACGCACGGGAACTGAACTTGAAAGTATCTCCACTTTGTTGATTGATTGCCAGAATGACAGCTTTAAGGAGTTGGGCGAGCGTGAAGAGATTAAAGATGTCGAGAAAAAATATACCGCCGCAGATATGTCTCCGGCGGCCGGAAATGTTATTGGATTTTATAAAGTTAAGTATGCGTGCGCGAGATGAGAAACTTTTTTAATGCATTTTTATTGACTGAAATCGTTAAGGGTATGGCCTTGACGCTTAAATATATGTTTTTTGTTCCGCGTGTAACAATTAACTACCCGAATGAGAAAGGGCCGCTCTCTCCACGCTTTAGAGGGGAGCATGCTTTGCGCCGTTATCCAAACGGAGAAGAGCGCTGCATTGCTTGTAAACTATGTGAGGCGATTTGTCCTGCGCAAGCAATCACGATTGAAGCCGAGCCACGCGATGATGGCTCCCGCCGTACGACCCGCTATGACATTGACATGACCAAATGTATTTATTGCGGTCTGTGTCAGGAAGCCTGCCCGGTTGATGCCATTGTCGAGGGGCCTAATTTCGAATTTGCGACCGAAACCCGTGAAGAGCTTTATTATAATAAAGAAAAACTTCTGGAGAACGGTGATATCTGGGAAGCGCAAATTGCTGCTAATCTGGCGGCTGATGCTCCTTACCGTTAATTATTTTTCATAACTTAAAAGAGCTGTTTTTTTGTGCATATTCTGCAAGGAATTAAGCATATTTGCAGATGCCTTTTCCGAAATTAATGGATTTTTAACCATGTTTATGGTACATATTAGACATGAATTTTATGCATAGACATTTTTCAAAAGCAGCCCCAAGATCCCAAGCGTGGATTGACCAAAACCGTGCGGGAGGCTTCGGTGACCAGAAATATAATCAGGTCGCGATGTTCTACGCCCGGGCCTTATCGTCCGGTGGATTGGCGGCGCCCCCCAAGAAGAAATTCCATTAGGAATTTTTGAGAGGGGTTCTTCCTGAAGCTGCCATATTAATATGGTAAAAAGAAAATAGTTAAAACA
>DAOPJS010000125.1:0-4609 GCA_035399785.1 Alphaproteobacteria bacterium | reverse complement strand
ATGGCAGATGGCCGTACCAGATATGCCTATGACAGCGGAAAAATTTTACATCAGATATCCGGTTGGCAACCGACCACGAAAAAGAATTTGATTGTTTCATCGCATTGGGCATTCGACAGGATGGAGCGCGGCTATCCGCAACTGTATAATATCAAGGGTTATGCCTATGAAGATAACACGAAACCGCTGAAAGGACGTTTTGCCGAACTGGCAGGCGGCGATCATAACCGCGTTATCACGCTTCACGGCCATGAACACCGCTTTAATTTATCGGCCTTCCTCGGCTTCCAATGTCTGGTGATGCCGTCCGTTGTTCAGGCCGATGTTGATAACCTAGACAAGCCTTGCGGCCTTTTTGTTGAAATCGATGATGAAAATCCCGATCACAGCCTGCGCCTGACCTTCAAAAAAATTCATTTGAATGAAGAAAACCCCGAAGCGTCTTTGGTTGAAACCGTCCCGCTGGAGTATATGCAACGTTATTACCGCCCCGTAGCGCGGCATCTGTTTGTTGCCTAATTTTCTGTCGGCAGCAACGCCGCCACAACCCGCCGCCCTTCGGCCATCAAGACATTATAGGTACGACAGGCCGCGCCCGTATCCATGACATCAACGGGCAATCCTTTTGCACTTAACTGCGCTTTCAGATCAGGATTAAAAAATTTCATCGTGCTGCCTGCGCCTAACAAGACAACATCAATATCGTCCGCCCCCTCAATCATTTGTTGAAAGCTGCCCAGCGTCAGATCGTCAAAAGAGCCCGCCCCTTTCCACTCAACAGTTTTATCGGGCGACACCAAAACAGGTGTATCGAAAGAAATGCCGCTGATACGAAACGCACCCGCGGCATAGGATTGTATTACTTGTTGTCCGGCGCGAATTAGCGGCGTGACATCCATCGGCTGTTTACGCTCCGATTAGCTGAACGCCAAGGCTGTCCAGTGTTTCATAGGTAATACCGGCGGCCAGACCGTTTTTCTGCTGATAATCGGCCAGTGCCTTCATCGTGGCATTGCCATAGCGGCCATCGACAACCAGATTATATCCTTTGGCGTTTAAGGCCTGTTGGATACGCATGATGGAATTGGGACCCATATTGGTTTGGCACAAAATGCGGCGCCATTCCCAGCGCTCGGGCTGAACGATTTCGGTTTTTGTCACCTCTTCAAATTGTGCAGGAACCATTCTGTATTCGGGTTTTTCAGGTTCCACCAAAACACGTTTTTCGACGATTTTGTAAACGGCGGGCTCTTCAACCAGACACATGATCTCCCCTGTGACTTCGTCTTTACGGGTGACAGGGCCTTGACCTGCTTTCCAGTATTGGCGGGCTTCCTTTACCAACACACGCTCTGTTTCAACGCGGTATTGGGCGGGAATAATACGGTTGAGAACTTTTTGCTCTTCGGAAACCTGCATGCGCTCCGTCTTAGTTTGCGTGACGGCAGGGATTAAAACTTTTGCGTAACACTCACCGGGTTTGGCATTGGGCGGAATATCACCGGCCGGTGCAGGGGCGGCCATTGTTGCTGTCTCTTGTTTCGGCGGTGTGGAGGACGCCATTGTTGTTGTGCCCATTGGTTTGGCTTCGGCCACAGCCGGGGTTGCCTGCATCGGTTTCACATCAACGGCCGTCACAGGATCTTGCATTTCTTCCTGCTTGATCTCGTTTTGCATAGCGGCGACATCTTCCTTCACGGTTTCAATCTTCGCTTTTACATCGGACTGCGCGGTTTGTTTCGGCATGCCTTTATTGTTCACGATAATATCGTCGCGGCTGCCCAAATACATATCATCATTGGTCGAGCTGCAAGCAGACAGACCGAGGGCAGCGACAGCCATCAAAGCCAAGATATTGAAATTACGCATGGATTTCTCCTTTTGGATTATGTTTATTTGGGTTGCCTTATTTAAAGCCAAAATACACGGCTTAATCAAGTCCTATACCACCTCTTTCGCCAATTCATCAGTATTTTTGCCATCCGCGCGGATATTCAGGTAAAGCAAAATCGGCGCAGCCACGAAAATAGACGAAAATGTTCCGATACCGATACCGAAGATCAGGGCATAGACAAAACCGCGGATAACCTCTCCGCCGAACAGCCACAAGGCGACCAGTGCCAAAATGGTCGTGCCCGATGTCATGATCGTACGGGACAGTGTTTCGTTGATGGAGTTATTGAGCAATTCATAAATCGACAGCTTTTTGTATTTGCGTAAATTCTCGCGGATACGGTCGAACACCACTACCGTATCGTTCATCGAATAACCGGCAATCATCAAAATCGCCGCCACGGTTGACAGGTTGAATTCCATCCCCGTGAGTGAAAACAAACCGACCGTAATAAACGTATCATGGATCAACGCGATACAGGCGCCGACGCCGTATTGCCATTCAAAACGGAACCAGATGTAAATCAACATCCCGACGATGGAAAATAAAACGGCGAACAGACCTTTTTCTTTCAACTCTTTCCCGACCTGCGGTCCGACGAATTCGGTGCGGCGGTAATCCACCTGTTCGAATTTTTCATCCATTGTTGCGCGCACTTTATCAATTGCAGCTTTTTGTGCGTCGGCACCACCTTCCTGCTCGGGCATACGGATCAGCAGATCTTCAGGCTCGCCGAATTCCTGAATGGAAATCGCGCCAAGGCCAAGGCCGTTAAGGGAAGATCGGATATCGCCCAGATCGGGCGCCTGTGATGATACTTTAACCTCCATCAACGTCCCGCCGGAAAAATCGATACCGAAGTTTAATCCTTTGGTCATCAACAATCCCAAGGAGGCCAAGGCCAACAACGTCGATATCCCGAAGGTGATAAAGCGCAGGCGGACGAAATTAATTTTTGTGTTTTCTGGAATCCATTTAATCATTGCACTATATCCCAATTATATATTCAGTTTTGTCGGCTTGCTCTTATGCAGCCATGTCACAATTAACAAACGCGTCACCATAATGGCGGAGAACATTGACGTCACAATCCCGATCGCCAGCGTCACCGAAAATCCCTTGATCGGCCCTGTGCCGAAAGAATAAAGGATCAACGCCGCAATCAATGTCGTCAGGTTAGAGTCGATGATTGTTCCCATCGCCTTGGAAAAGCCTGTATCAACCGCCGACATGACAGAGCGTCCGTTGGACAGCTCTTCTTTAATCCGCTCGAAAATCAGCACATTGGCATCAACCGCCATCCCGATGGTCAGGACGATACCCGCAATCCCCGGCAGGGTCAGTGTCGCCTGCAAGCTGGACAGCAAGGCAAAAATCAATGCCACATTGACCATCAAGGCCACACTGGCATAAACGCCGAAGCGGCCATAGGTAATCAACATAAAGACAAGAACACCGGCAAGACCGATAATACTCGCTATTTTACCTGCCTGAACGGAGTCTGCCCCCAGTGACGGGCCAACGGTACGCTCTTCCAGAATACTAAGCGGCGCAGGCAACGCCCCGGCTCTCAGCAATAAGGCCAGATCACTGGCTTCCTTGACGGAGAAGTTACCGGAGATTTGTCCCTGCCCGCCGCAAATCGGCTCGCGAATGACGGGCGCGCTGATGACTTCGTTATCCAAAACAATGGCGAATAATCTGTTAACATTTTCACGGCTCAAATCACAAAAGCGTTTTGCCCCGGCGGTATTAAAGCGGAAAGAAACGGCAGACTGACCGCTGCTGTCAGGCGCATATTGCGCATTGACCAGCATATCCCCTGTCAATTCCGCGCGGCGGTTCACAATAATTGTCTGACCGGGCTCATTGGCCATCGGCAAAACCATCGTGTTGCCTGTACGGGCAGCTTCCATGTCCACCAAGTGAAATGTCAGCTTCGCGGTTTTACCCAGCAAGTCTTTCACCCGCTGCGGATCGTCCAGTCCGGGCAGTTGAACCAGAATACGGTCATCGCCCTGACGCTGGATAATCGGTTCGCGCGTTCCCGTTTCATCGATACGGCGGCGGACAATTTCTATGGATTGGCCGATTGTCTGATCCTGAATGGCCTTGATTGCCTGATCGGAAAAAACCGCTTCGATGGTGTCGTTGCCTTCGGTGGACAGGATCAGGTCACGATCAATGCCGCGAATGATCTTTTTGACCGCGTCCATGTCCGCGCCGTCGCGCAGTTGCACCATGAAACCGTTATCCAAGTCCTTCAGGCGTTTGTAACCGATTTTCTCCCCGCGCAGTTCGGGGCGCAATGTCGTCACCAGACTTTCTGAACGCTCCTTCATGACGTTCTTCAAATCCACCTGCAATAACAAGTGCGACCCGCCTTGTAAATCAAGACCCAGATTGACCGTCTTGCTCGGCACGACAGCGGGCAATTTATCAACGATAAACTGACGCGCCGACGGGCTTAAGACATTCGGCAAGCTGTAAATAACAGCCAGCGCACAGACGGCAAGGATCAGAATTATTTTCCAGCGGGCGAGGTGAACCATTAACAGAACCTATTTTTTATCGTTTGCGGCCGGTTTTTCGGCTTTTGATTGAATGGTGTGACGAACGGCCGTTACTTTCACGCCGTTGCCCAGATCGACAACGACCTCGTCATTATCGCCGATTTTATCAACCTTACCGATCAACCCACCGGCAGTCACAACC
>DAOPJS010000124.1:0-4613 GCA_035399785.1 Alphaproteobacteria bacterium | reverse complement strand
CATTACCACCCAGTTCGAAATACATATCCGTCGGCAAAATGATCGAAGCCATAACCCCGTCATCCTTATAAGAATTATTTAGGAAAACACGGTTAGGAAGCGGTCTGTCAGCAAAATCATCTGTATGGGCATGATGCTCGTTAATATAACCGATAGGTTGGAGAAAACGCCCCGCCTTCAGGTTTAACCCCGCGGGAAGAGCCGTTGTTTGAACATAGGCTTCTTCTAGTTCGATGCTTGTTTCACCATCTTCTTCAGCCAATGACGCTGTCAGTTTTCCGGCAAATTTATCATCAACATTGGCAGAGAAATTAATCTCCGCTTCATCAACAGCAAGTCCTTCACCTGTGCGCCCCCCTTCTTCACCGACAGCAAAGCCGGCTACATCAGGATTATCATTGGTAAAGGCGCCGTAATGCCCGTTCAAAACCGCCCCGATAGCAGGATTAAAGGCATTCGGGCTGCTTTGGGACGAGGAAACATTCTCTCCGCCCGCCGCAGGGGCGACGGATGCGGCTTCTACCGCTTGTGCCGTTTGGTTTTGCTGACTTTCCAGCGCCTGCACTTTTGTTTCCAGTTGATCAATTTTACTCTCGTAAGCCTGACGCATGGATTGGATTTCTGCTCTCAGCGCTTCAAGATCAGCATCACTCGCCGCCATAGCGGGAGAGGCGCTTAAAACGGCAACAACACTGGTTGCCAACAATAGTTTTCTAGACATGGAATATGCCCTTTCTTATCTAATAATTAAAAATGAAATATTTTGCTTAGATAAGAAAAACGGGGGGTGCGCGGGGGGAATTGGCATTATAGGCTGCCTGAACAAAGATATCTTTTCGGGCAGAAGAAGCGATAATGGCCGCTGTTACATCAACCGACAATATTGCGGGGGCGTTATAAAACGCCGTTTGCAAGGATTTAGTCAGTAAACATTCGGGACATTTATGTTTTTGGCTTTTTTGGCTTTTTTGGCTGTCTTGCTTTTGATGGGTATCACCTGAGATAGTGACCGAAAGCTTACCACTGCTAAACCCATGATCAATATGGGATGCGTTATGCTGAGAAATCGCAACTTGTGCAATCACCAGCGCCAATAACGCCCATGCAGATATGAGTTTTTTCAAATGCATTTTCGACAACTACCAAATGATTTCGGATTTGGCAAGCCAGTATTCATCATCATGGCTTAAGTACGATTAAACTACGCCACAGCAGAAACAGGTCGGGGACCCGGTCTCTTTTGAACAGATGAAGACATAATTTTACTCCCCGGAACCATATCATCAAAGGACCATTCACCTGTTTCCGGTTTCACATCCTTGATTGTGATTTTCAATGTTGATCCGACAGGAATTACAACATTGCCCCGATAAAGCATCTGGTTATGGGATTGTGAAATCCCCCATGGCGTTGGTAAATCGGTAAAATGGATCTCTTTTCGTAAAGCACCTTTTTTACCGAGAGGAAGATCAATATAAATATACGGATATTTGATGCCGCTGAAGACAACGTTTCGTCTGAACCCTTCTTGCGAGGCAAGGCGGGCAACAGAAAAATATCTCTCGTAATCCAGGGCAGTATTACGTTGCAAATCCTGCAATCTGTTCATTTTTTCGGCAACATCATCCATTGTTTCCCTGTCACGGTCGGATAACCCCATCTCTATATCCCCGATTGCCGTATGAACGGCGCGTAAAGTTAACAAGTCTGGATATCGACGAATAGGTGATGTCGCATGCGTATAGCGCGGCATATTCAACCCGAAATGCCCGACATCTGCTGTCGTATATTTGGCCTGATTGAGCAAATACTGACGGACATAACGCTCGACGACGGGCCGCTCCTGCCTTTCTTCTGCAAGAGAGAATAATTTTTGAATCTGATTGATTGTTAAATCAAAAGGCGTATCGGGAATATCATATCCCATCTGTTCCAGTGAATCTTTACAATCCTGATAGGCATAAAGGTTTTCTTTGGCACCATGCGCACGGCGCAAATACGGAAGATTATAATACTCCAAAAATTCGGCAATTTCCTGATTGGCATCTTGCATCATACTGGCTACCAAAGCGCGGGCATAGGAACTGCGGACATCATTATGATCATCACCGTCAAAGACCAGCCCACTCTCATGTCTGTAACGCTGTATCAATGAATCACCCAGCTCCTGATACGGCCATATTGACGGATCATTTATATCCACCAAATCCTGAAACTGGCCATAAGTCATAACCCGCTGGGATTCAATAATCCCTGTTGAAATATCGCTCATGCCGATCTGGCGGCCTTCTGCATCCCAAAATTTTTCAACATAAATAACAGGTCTTAATTTTCCGGTCTTCAGAGATGCCTTCCGATCGGCAAAAATAGAGGGGTATAAATGAAGCGCATTACGATCAAAATAATGCGTATATCCCCTCTCCTGTGCTTCCTTCTCTAATACTGATCCGGGTCTGACAAAAAAAGGAACATCGGCAATAACAACCAGTGTTCTGTAATAAGCCCGCACACCGTCAATTTTCTGATCGGTATGTTCAATAAAAATCCCATCATCGTGATCATGGGCATTGGGTGGATCAATCACCAAAATTCTTTCGTTTCTAAGATCACGGCGGCTTTTGTCTTTAAAAAAGTTTGCCCCTGCCATTCTTCTGGCTTCCAAATTGGCTTCTGATGAATGTCTGGGCGGAATACCGTTTTTACGGGCGACAATCATATAAATCGGCGTTCCTGTTTTTGGATCCCATTTGGCACTTTCAATCTCCAAAGAAGGATTATAGGGATCATAATCATCGGGGAGAGAAGCTCTGAAATCCTTACGCGGATTAATACGCGGCGGGATTTTTCCAAAGGCATTAAACGCTGTTAAACTGACAGGTGATAAAGAAGTAACGACAGGTTGTTCATGATCAGCCGAGTTTTTAAATGCCACTGTCAGATGTATTTTTTTGTCTCTCTCTTTACGGCCGACAATTTTTTTAACTTTTAAATTAAGACCATTTGTTCTTTCCAACGTAACAGCAAGTATGCTGCCTTTAGATAATCTTTTTCCTTCCTTTTGTTCTATTTTGCGGATTTGTTTATCCGATATGGTCACGGAAAAAGGTTGATCTCCTTTCACCCCCATAATTTCCAGTTCAACTGCTCTTCGGGAAGGTCTTTCGGATAATTTAACAATCACCAGATCAGATATAGGTGAGTTGGAAATATAACTGCCGGTCGCTCTTTCTGTAATCAAACCCTCAGCCGTTAATTCGGACAGTGCTGATTGCAATTGCGGCCAATCACTTTTTTTAAATCCAAATCCGTTGGCCAAACTTTCAAACGAAACAGCCTCAGGATTTAGATCGAGGGCTAATTTCACATTCTTCTTATTGAACGGATATTTTGGCTTTCTCATATTATATCCCCCTGTTTATCAACCCTGTTTTGGAAAAAATAAAGCAGGCACCTTGGGGCCTGCTTTTTGCTCGCGTCATCGCTCTCGACTTCTTGCGGATTATCGATCAATCCTGCCGATTTTCTTATTATTAACGGATGAATTAAGATACGTCTTCCCATTCCCGATATTGACTACCCAGCACATAAACAAAAAATAAATATGCAAAATAGATAGCGGTATAGTTTCGGAAAGTCAATATAATAGGAGTCTTCTATTCACCATGAAAGTGAAAAGCTATTCAGGACGGCTTATGTTCGGGCGCCACGACCGGTGCAGCAGCAGAATCAGAGAAAGCCGATTTCAAGGCAAAAGCAGCCGTCGCAATACCAATCACCATAGGCAGATTTTTAGACAGTAAGTTGTAAGCCAGCAAACCGGCTGCCGCTATGGCCACAACAGGAAGATATTTACTGAAATCAAAGCCCGCATCAGCAGCGGCATCAGGCCCGGTCGCAGTTTTATCAGTGGCCGGCGTATTGAAGTAGCTTTTGACGCCGGCATATGTTTTTTCACCTAAAACGTTCTTTCCGACCCAATCTAAAGTCGCTCCTGTATATTTCCCGCCGGTCGCCGCCTCATCAGCAATTGAGAGCGTTGTCAGGCCCGTTGTCACAGGGCGCGTTACAAATTGCTTGGCAATCCACCCACGTGCCGCAGTGAAGACAGAACTAAGCCGCGTTGCCCCGGCAATCGCCGGCAATTCCGCAATAGCAACGGGAGCCGCCAAAACACCTAAAACGCCCAGCGCCTTTCCCGGTGTATCAACGGGGTTGGGTCTCACGGTTAAACCCGCCTTTGTCGCAATATCAACAAAACCCAGCTCCTTTAACACCTCAAATTGTTTGGGATCGGGCGTGGTCAAACCATCCATCGACAGCCCCGATGGCGAACCCGTCATCGAATAGGACATGATCGTGGTAATTAATTCATTCCCTTGATTGGTTTTCATCATGTCGATGAATTTGTCCATTTTGGCGGGATCTTCGCTTATTTTGATAAGCGTATTCATGATTTCAGGATGCTTTTCATCATTGAACGCCTGCGTAAACAAGTCTTTTACAGGGTTGGCAATTGCTCCCCCTTTGGCATTAATAATTGTCTCTAATTCGGCAAAACGGGGATGAAGAAGTTTAAAGCCACCGAAATATGTGTCGAAAGTGTAATTATCCTT
>DAOPJS010000123.1:0-4641 GCA_035399785.1 Alphaproteobacteria bacterium | reverse complement strand
GTTATCACCCCCTTGGAGATGATGGGCGCGAAGGTCGTTGCCCGTGAAGGCGGTCTGTTACCGCTCAGTATTACGGGGCCGAAAGATACGCTGGCGATTACTTACAAATTACCTGTAGCCAGTGCGCAGGTAAAATCCTGCGTCATGCTGGCAGGACTTTCCGCGATGGGAACGACGACTGTTATTGAAGAAACACCGACACGTGATCACACCGAAAATATGCTTAAGGCCTTCGGCGTTTCTGTGCAGGTTGAAAATATTGACGGCGGCGCGCAGGCCATTCACGTTACCGGTCAGCAAGATTTAAAAGCCACGGAAATTTTTGTGCCTTCCGACCCAAGCTCCGCCGCGTTTCCTGCTGTGGCCGCGCTGCTTTGCGAGGGATCGGAAATCCGCATGGATAATATTTTGATGAATGAACGCCGCAACGGTATCTACACAACCCTGATGGAAATGGGCGCAGATATTACTTTAGAGAACGAGCGCATTGAAGCAGGCGAAAAAGTCGCCGATTTAATTATCAAAGGCGGAAAAATATTAAAAGGCATTGACGTTCCCGCTGCCCGCGTTCCATCCATGATTGATGAATTTCCTGTTCTGGCCGTGGCCGCGTCTTGTGCGAACGGTACAACAACCATGAGCGGACTGGCCGAACTACGCGTCAAGGAAAGCGACCGCCTGTTGATGATGTATGAAGGATTAAAAGCCTGCGGCGTCACCCTTGAAATGGGCGAAGAAAGTTTGACGATTCACGGTAGCGGCAAAGCGCCCGAAGGCGGGTGCGAAGTAAAAACCGCGCTGGATCACCGCATCGCGATGAGCTTTCTGGTATTGGGATGCGTCAGTAAAAACCCGATCAGTATTGATGACGGCAGCCCGATTAAAACCAGCTTCCCGAATTTCGTTGATTTAATGAATGGTCTGGGCGCGAAAATTACCGCTTGATATTTTCTGCTGCGGCGCGCGTTTCGTTGTGTATTTTTTCCAAATCCTCAACGCGGTATTTCACCCAATTATCAAGTGGTCTGATATTCGGCTCCTCACCGTTTTTATATATATAGCTGTCGATGACATAGATATCACCGCTTTCATTTTCACGGACCGACGCGCTGTTATGCGGATAGACACCGTTGATAAACATGCCCTTATAGACGGGATTGCCGACACTGTGAAATTTCAACAACCCGTCATCTTGTAAAAAAGTCAGATATTTTGTTGTGTTGATGGTTTCATCAATACAGTCCAGTTCCATATCAGATACTTTTTTAATCGGCGCTTTGGGCAGATCAACTTTGGTGCCGACTCTCTCCCCCGTATAGCGTTCCATCAAGGCAATGGCCTTGGCGATTTTTTGACGTTCGGCTTCGGGTGTTTTTGATTTTGCACGAAAGATTTTTTTGATTTTTTTCCATTCCTTATCAGTAAATCCTGTTTCCGTCTGATGCGTACAGCCATAACCGTGACACAGATTAAAATGCGACCGCGTGGCATCAGGGTCAGGGTAGTAGCCGAGATTCAGGCCGCTGGCACCCGTACACGCCGCCAAAAACAATGATAAAAGAAGAAAAAGCCGAACCATGTCTTTTCTTAAACATCAAAGACCTGAAACACAATCATTTGCGATCACGTAATAAAGGTTATGCCGTCCACCCTATATAACTTTCTTGACAAACAATACTATATTATGTAAATATAGTGCCGGTTTATATTTTGGTAGGAAATGTCAGATGTTAAAAAAATCACTGCCCGCTTTATTTGTTGCAGGCTCTGCGCTTCTCAGCAGCGGGTCAGCAAATGCCGATGATATCAAGCCACTGACGGATGGAAATTACTATTGTACTTTAACAGGTACTCAAGATGAAGGAGATCCCGAACCTTATCGTCTGTATAGCATCTTTGATAGCGAAACAAATAAAGCCGTTATACGCTTCTCTTCGGTCGGGAATTACGGCAAACCAGATACACTTACGACCGCGCCATTAAATGGTTTAGGCGCAAGCGTCTCGGGCAAAACAAAGGTGTCAATCAACGCTGACGGCTCAGATTTTATTATTGTTAATGGATTGGCTGAAAAACTTACAGAATTATGGACTGATGCGAGTCTGAAGCTTTCCGCGGAAATTACCGGACGGGGAACTGAAGTTATAAATCAAAAAATTTTTAAAACGGATTATCGTGGCAACTGTGAGATAGAGGTAATATCCGGCAATCAAGTTGTCGGCAAGGCGCGAATGGATATGGGCGCTCTTAAACCTTAATAGAACATCTGTGATTTGACGTTTCTTCTGCATTTTTAAAAGATTCTATTATCTAATTATGATAGAACCTGTTTCCATGACATCTTTACCAATAATTATTTCGATAGACGGTCCCGCCGCCAGCGGCAAGGGATCATTAGCCAAAAAACTGGCGGAAATGCTGAATTACGATTTCCTCGACACGGGGGCGCTGTATCGCCGCGTCGCCCTAAAGGTTTTATCGGAAAATATCGATCCTGCCGATACGGATGCCGTTATAGACGCAGCCATGCGCTTTAAAGACGAGCTGGGACAGGATTACGACGATTCCGCCCTGAGATCCGATAATGTCGGCTCTACTGCCTCCGTGATTGCGCAAATACAGCCTGTACGGGATATTTTGGTCGATTTTCAGCGCGAATTCGCCCAAAAAGCGCCAAATGGCGCGGTTTTGGACGGGCGCGACATCGGCACCGTTATCTGCCCCGACGCCGATATCAAGTTTTTCATCACTGCCAGCACCGAAAAAAGAGCCGAAAGACGCTATAAAGAGTTGCAATCACGCGGCATAAGCGTTACAAACGCGGCAGTTTTGGCAGAAATGCAGGAACGGGACGAGCGGGATTCCATCAGGCTCAACGAGCATTTGAAACCCGGTCACAAGGTTAACATCATTGATACGTCCGATATGACCCCGCAAGAGGTGTTGGATGAAGCAATGAGAATTGTTAAGTTTTACAAACCCTGATCTTAAGCATTAAGGTCGTCATGCGCGCAAGCGCGAAGACACCGCGCTTCCAAAACTACTATTGGGTTTCAGGAAGCGGGCGAGAGCCGGAAAACGCATCTCCTTTTATCCAAATTTAAACTAAAGAAAGAGTGATTGGAAAATTCCGATCATAAGAGGACTATATTATGGCTCAAGCAGCTAAACATATTAAAGACAGAGAAGAATCAGCGGAATTTGCCGCTTTGCTGGAAAGCTCTCTAAAGGATCAGGCCGCCGAAGGCTCTGTGGTAAAAGGCAGAATTATCGAAGTACAAAATGACGCCGTCGTTATTGATGTCGGCCTCAAATCCGAAGGCCGTGTTTCTTTAAGAGAATTCACGACCCCCGGACAAGACCCGCAAATCCGCGTTGGTGACGAAGTCGAAGTTTTTGTTGACCGCATGGAAGACAGAAACGGCGAAACCGTTCTTTCCCGTGAGAAAGCCCGCCGCGAAGAAGCATGGGTCGAGATGGAAATCTCTCACAAGAAAAACGAACGCGTTACCGGTATTATTTTCGGCCGCGTTAAAGGTGGTTTCACTGTTGACCTTGGCGGCGCCGTGGCGTTCTTGCCGGGATCACAGGTCGATATCCGTCCGATCCGCGATGTGTCACCATTGATGGGAACACCGCAACCTTTCCACATTCTGAAAATGGACCGTGCCCGTGGTAACATTGTTGTTTCACGCCGCGCCGTTTTGGAAGAAAGCCGTGAAGAAGCAAAATCAGATCTGCTGGAAGGTATCAAGGAAGGTTCCGTTGTTCAGGGTATTGTTAAAAATATCACTGACTATGGTGCGTTTATTGACCTTGGCGGTGTTGACGGCCTTCTGCACGTTACCGACATTTCATGGAAACGCGTTAACCACCCGTCTGAAGTTCTTCAGATCGGTCAGAGCGTTGATGTCCAGATCATTCGTTTCAATGAAGATACACAGCGTATCTCATTGGGTATGAAGCAACTGGAAACAGATCCATGGGAAGGTGTTGCCGCGAAATATCCGGTTAAAGCAACTTTCAAAGGTCGCGTCACAAACATCACCGATTACGGTGCGTTTGTCGAACTGGAAGACGGTATCGAAGGATTGGTTCACGTGTCAGAAATGTCATGGACCAAGAAAAACGTACACCCAGGAAAAATCGTTTCTACTTCGGAAGAAGTGGAAGTTATGGTTCTGGAAGTGGACATGGAAAAACGCCGTATCTCTCTTGGCATTAAACAATGTCAGGAAAATCCATGGGCGGGCTTTGCTGATAAACACAAAGTTGGTGACATCCTTGAGGGTGAAATCAGCAATGTGACTGAATTCGGTCTGTTTGTTGCCGTGGATGCCGATATTGACGGTATGGTTCACTTGTCAGACATCTCATGGGAAGACCAGACAGAAGATGCTTTGAAACCTTTCAAGAAAGGCGAAAAAGTCAAAGTCAAAATCCTTGATGTTGATCCTGAGAAAGAGCGCGTTGCTTTGGGCATTAAACAGCTCAGCGACGATCCGTTTGAAGGGGCAATGAAAGGCATGGCCAAAGGCGCCGTTGTGACATGTACTGTGTCCAACGTCACCCCATCCGTTGTCGAGGTTACTGTGAATGACGGCGTAACAGGCGTGATTAAGAAAGCCGACCTGTCCCGCG
>DAOPJS010000122.1:0-4667 GCA_035399785.1 Alphaproteobacteria bacterium | reverse complement strand
GAAGACTTCGGCTATGATGAAATTAATCTGAATTGCGGCTGTCCGTCCGATGCCGTGCAAAAAGGGGCGTTTGGCGCCTGCCTGATGAAAGATCCCGTCCTTGTCCGTGATTGTGTCGCGGCCATGCGCGGCGCCGTTTCTATTCCCGTGACCGTAAAATGCCGCATCGGTATTGATGACAGCGAAGAATATACGTTTTTGGAAGATTTTGTCGGCACCATATCCGATGGCGGCAATTGCGATACTTTTATCATTCACGCCCGCAAGGCATGGCTGAAAGGGCTTTCGCCCAAGGAAAACCGTGATATTCCCCCACTACAATATGATGTGGTTGCCAAGTTGAAATCCAACTTTCCGCATCTGTTTATTCACGTTAATGGCGGCATCAAAACAATTGAGCAGATACATTCTTTTCTTGATTGCCTTCCCCGCGAAAGCGGGGATCTTCATCGTGGTGAAAGATTCCTGCTTTCGCAGGAAAAACAAGAATTTAATGTTGTTGACGCACCCCCTAACTGTCATCCTGAGCGTCAGCGAAGGATCTCATTATCGGAAGGAGATTCTTCGGCTTCGCCTCAGAATGACAAAACAGGTTTCGATGGCATTATGATTGGCCGCGAAGCTTATCAGAACCCATGGTTCCTGCGTCAGATAGAGGAGGAATTTTACGGCACAAAAAATCTGCCCTCCGCCGAAGAGGTTGTTTTAAAAATGATCCCCTATATTAAGGATCAACAAACCAGATACGGCACACCTGTTAAATCCGTCACCCGTCATATGACGGGATTGTTTCAGGGAATGCCCGGCGCCCGCCACTGGCGACAGATTCTCAGCACCGAAATTCATCAGGACGGCGTGCAGGCTGAAATTCTGGAAACGGCTCTGAATAAGGCTTTCAGGGCATAATTTCACAAAATTTGCTTTTTGTTTTGCAAAATTGATACTCTTCCCGCATTCTTGCCGGACTATTATCTATGGGGCAAGATTGGTGAATC
Source organism: Alphaproteobacteria bacterium (assembly GCA_035399785.1). Taxonomy (GTDB): domain Bacteria; phylum Pseudomonadota; class Alphaproteobacteria; order Micavibrionales; family Micavibrionaceae. The sequence goes on along the minus strand of DAOPJS010000122.1, from coordinate 3,672 downwards.
TGTTACATTAATAAGGCATAAGCCACGACAGATCACTTTTGGTTGGAGAAAGAAATTACGATGCACTGGCAAAGGCTGGATCGCGAAACATCTGTTAAGGTCATCGACAGCGTCAAATCTGATGCAAATGCGGGACTTTTTTCTATCGGCACGTCCGAGGTTCAGCGCGCCCGCCTGCCCTTTTACAAAGACTACTTTGTGTACAAGGTTACTAATTTTGCATCGCTTCCTTCCTTCTCTTTTGAATATCTGGGTGATGGCACGTTCTTTCAATATCTGGATGGAACCGAAGCACCGATTATCGCGGTCAATGATAAGGGACAATTAAATCTCGATCACAATAATGTTCTGGCCTATCTGGAATTTTATTTTGCGCATGCCATTGGGGAAGACGGTGATATCATCCTGATTAACAATCCTCATGACATGCCGCTTTTGGAATCTTTGGATATAGATTCTTATAACGCCGTGTTTGCACAGCATAAACCCGTGCAAATCCACTATGACGGCGGTTATGACGCCTATGAGATTGATGCCGACCTTTACAAGGATTCACAGGTCGTCCGCGCCCGTATCGAAGTAAATAGTAAAGGACGCGTCACGATCAAGGATCAGAAAATGACAATGCAACAGGTAAGTGGTTCGGGGTATCCCGAAGCCATAATCTAGCCTAACTTGGGGAATAAGATAGCGAAGACGATGAACACAGAAACAGAAAATACAGGCTCAGGAAAAAAGCTACAAGGCGCCTTCGGTGACCGCGGCACCAATGTGAATGCCGGATTGGCCTATGGGCATCCTTACGGCGAGGAAATTGTCTCTAAAGCCCGTGAAGTTTTAAGTGAATCACCAACAGGAATTAAGTTGGTTGCCCTTCTGGATCAGAAAAAAGTGCCTCTTCAGATTATGAAGGGTCAGGGTGAATCTGGTTTCTCACCTGTAATGATGAGTATTATTTTACAAACACCTGGCAGCACAAAAGAATTGAATGCCGACATTTTAATTAATTTAATCAAAGCATTAAGAGAAGCCGCCCAAGAGCTTGGCGGACAAAAGACGCCTGACCCCCGCAGTGATGTTGTTCATTATGCTGAGTTCATTCATGCAAGAAATTTAGATTCCATAACTTTTGTTTGTAAAATTGTTAAAGAATTAACAAATTCTTCATATTTTCCTGTTTTACTTGACTCATTGAAGAAATTAGGGCTTAATAACATGTATAAAGCATACCTTGATGGAGTATCTAAAGAGGAGCTTTTTATGGAATATGCCAAGGCATATAACAGTTTTAACAGAGGGAGTATATAATGCAGAATCCAGCTATGGTTGCTTTTAAAATAGCAGACTTACCTAATCTAGACGCAGGGAACATCTTGAGCATGTCTAGAGATTTGGGTCAAACAGCGGATATGGTTCTTGATGCAACCACTCCTGCAAATGTTCTGAGACCAGAAGCACGTATCTAATTCTCTTTAGATATCTAGTATTACGAAGTAAAAGGCCCCTTAAGGGCCTTTTGTTGTTTTAAGGGGTATAAAACCGACAGCAAAATCCAGGCCTGGCCTACTTTTTCCCTATAGAAATCAATCAGTTGAGTAAAAAGAAGGCCTACTTAATCTAGGCCTGCATTTATTTTCGGATTATTTTGGACGATCGACCGTAAAACTCTCACCGCAGCCACATCGTCCCGCTTCGTTCGGATTGGTAAAAACAAAGCCGGAGCTCATTTTGCCTTCCTCATAATCCACCACGGTGCCAAACAGCATCCAGCTGTGAATCTTCGGAATGTAAAGAACTGCGCCGTTTTTCTCGAATTTATCATCCTTTTCAAGGTCTTCCGCCAGAACATGTTCCATCTGGTAGGAATTCCCCGAACATCCCGTGCTTTTAACCGTCAGGCGCAGGCCCACTGCTTGCGGGTTCAGCGCGGTTTTGGCTTTAATCTGCTCGGCGGCAATATCAGTAATTTCAACGGGTGATGTATTCATGGCTATTCCTGTGGTTGCTGTTCCGTCTTGCCCTCGCGTTTACGCGCATGGCAACTTTAAATTAAGTAAACATATTCAACTGTAATTTGGCGGTTTCCGCCATCATCGACGGATCCCACGGCGGATCCCAGACGATATCGACATCGACATGGCCGACACCGTCAATCGGCATTACCGCGCTTTGCACCCATCCGGGCATTTCCTGCGCCACCGGACACCCTGGGGATGTCAGCGTCATTTCGACATAGACATCCCCCTTGTCGTTGATATCGATTTTATAAATCAGGCCAAGCTCGTAAATATTGACCGGAATTTCGGGGTCGTAAATTTCCTTGATCGCGCTGACGACAAGCGGCGCAAGCTTATGATCCGCGACTTCAATATTCGGCGGAACAGCCAGTTCGTCATATTCATCGCCAACGGCGTTTTTGACCATTTCTTTATCCGCGACTTGTTCCATCTTACTCATGACAACATCTCTTTCGCTTTTTTTAATCCTTTGACGAGCGCGTGAATATCTGACTCGTTACTATATAGCCCCAGTGAGGCGCGCACCGTGGCATCCACGCCAAAGCGCTGCATGAGCGGCATACAGCAATGATGCCCCGTTCTGACCGCCACGCCTTGTTGATCTAAAATCATCGCTATATCGCTCGCATGCGCCCAATCAGCGGTGAAGGACACAACCCCAACCTTCTCTTGCGCGGTGCCGTAAAATTTCAAGCCGTCTATCGCGTTAAGTTCGCGCATCATAATATCGAGCAATATTTTCTCATGCGCGGCAATGGCTTCCATCCCAATAGCGCTCAGATAATCAATTGCCGCCCCTAGACCTATGACTTCAACAATCGCCGGTGTTCCCGCCTCAAACCGCGCCGGCGCCGGCTTATAAGTCGTGCCCTTATCAAAGCTGACAGTGTCGATCATATCGCCGCCGCCCTGATATGGCGGCATATCATAAAGAATATCGCCCTTGCCCCACAACGCGCCGACACCATTGGGGCCGTATAGTTTATGCCCCGTAAAGGCAAAGAAATCACAGCCTAGTTCCTGCACGTCAACACGACCATGAACAACGGATTGAGACCCATCCACGACAAAGACAATCTCAGGATTAAAGCGCTTGGCCGCTGCTACAAATTTTTGAACAGAGTTAATGGTTCCCAAAACATTGGAGGCATGCACAAGGCTTACCAGCTTGCTCTTTTCACTCAACATGGACATGAACGCCCCGAAATCCAGTGTCCCGTCACCCAGTACGGGAATGATTTTAAGTTTAATACCAATCTGCTCTTCCAATAATTGCCACGGTACAATATTGGCGTGATGTTCCATTCCGCTGAGGATAATTTCATCACCGCGTTTCAAGTTGGTTCGTCCCCAGCTTTGGGCGACCAGATTAATCGCCTCCGTCGTGTTACGCGTAAAAATAATTTCTTCGGCTGACGGGGCATTGATAAATTCGGCAATCTTTGGCCGCACCCCCTCAAACATTTGCGTGGTTGTTTGTGAAAATTGATAGAGGCCGCGGTGAATATTGGCGTAATTGTTCTCGTAAACATCGCGCATCGTATCCAGCACAACCCGCGGCTTTTGTGCGCTGGAGGCACTATCAAGATATATGACAGGCTTGCCGTTCATTGTCTTTGACAAAATCGGAAAATCGTCACGGTAAACCGCGATA
>DAOPJS010000121.1:0-4686 GCA_035399785.1 Alphaproteobacteria bacterium | reverse complement strand
CGCAGATTGACTGCCACATCACCTATACCAACGAAAAGACCCATCAGATTATCCGCGATAACCTTCACCGCGCGCCGATGTATTCGGGGCAGATCGACGGAACGGGGCCGCGCTATTGCCCCTCGATCGAGGATAAAATTGTCCGTTTCGCCGATAAGGACCGCCACCAGATTTTTCTGGAGCCGGAGGGGCTGGATGATCATACCGTCTATCCGAACGGCATTTCCAATGCCCTGCCGATTGAGGTACAGGCAGAATTTTTAAAGACTATTCCGGGGCTGGAAAACGCCAAGGTCATCGAATGGGCCTATGCCATTGAATATGATTATTGTGACCCGCGCGATCTCAAAAATACCTTGGAATCCAAGCGTTTAGGCGGCCTGTTCCTGGCGGGGCAAATCAACGGGACGACAGGATATGAGGAAGCGGGGGCGCAGGGGTTAATGGCGGGGTTAAATGCCGCGCTACAGGCCAAAGCTGTTTCACGTGAAACAGCGGAAGTTTTCACCCTTGATCGTGCCGAAGCCTATATCGGTGTGTTGATTGACGACCTTATTTCCCGTGGCGCGCCCGAGCCCTACCGCATGTTTACCAGCCGCGCTGAATACCGCCTGCTGCTCCGTTCTGATAACGCCGACCAGCGTTTGACCGATAGGGGGATTGCACTGGGCTGTGTTGGTGTTTCACGTGAAACACATTGGGCGGAGAAAAAACGCCTGTTACAAGATGCACGTGATTTAATGCAATCGCTGAACGGCACGCCGAGCGATTTGAATAAGCACGGCCTGAATATCAATCAGGATGGTCGCCGCCGCTCGGCCTTTGACTTGCTCCGCTATCCTGAAATTACATGGGAGGATTTACAGGCTATCTGGCCGCAAATGGAAAGCATTCCCCCTGCCATTCGGGAGCAGGTGGAAATTGATGCGATCTATGCCGGCTATGTCACGCGCCAAAGCGCGGAGATTGAGGCCTTCCGCAAGGATGAGGCGCTAAAACTCCCTGAAACGCTGGATTACGGCCGGATTGGCGGCTTGTCGACGGAAGTGCGGCAGAAGCTGGAACTGGCGCGCCCTGCCACGTTGGGCGCGGCGTCACGCATTCCTGGTGTCACACCTGCGGCCGTTATTGCCCTGCTTCGCCACGTTAAAAAACGGGCGGCGTAACGTGCCTGAAACTACCAATCAAAAGCTGAAAATCTATTTGGGCTTGCTGGAAAAATGGCAGCCGAAAATTAACCTGATCAGTAATAATACCCTGGCCAATGCGTGGGAGCGCCATTTTGAAGATTCCATGCAACTGGCCGCTATTTTACCCGAAGGTAAAAAAGTGCTTTTTGACCTTGGGTGCGGGGCGGGATTTCCCGGGTTGGTTTTGGCGATCATGAAGCCCGAATTGGAGGTGCACCTGGTTGAATCTGACGGGAAGAAATGTAGCTTTTTAAAAACTGTTTCACGTGAAACAGAAACACCCGTCCAAATTCACAATTGCCGCATCGAAGATGTTTCACGTGAAACAAAACCCGATATTATTACCGCACGAGCGTTGGCGTCACTGAGGCAGCTTTTTGATTATTGTGCCGACTGGATTGTGGGTAATCCGGATATAACGTTGATATTTCCCAAAGGGGAAAATGCCGATCAGGAATTGGCGGAATTGAAAGGAAAATGGCGCTTTGATTGCCGTACGCTTCAGAGCAAAACTGAAGAGAAGGCAAAAATTTTAGTCTTTTCAGATATTTGCAGATTGTGAATAAGAAAGTGAATAAGGGCTTCCATGCTTGACTGTACGATTGTTTTTCTTAATATAAAGCCATTCCAAACGCTGCTTATAAACGGAAATTGCCCAAGGAGAACAAGATGGCCTCGCAATTTATCAAGGATTACTTCGGCAACCGTGAGCTTGTTGATAAAGCAGCAGAAAGCACAGCCAACATGCCTATAGCGAAAACAACACCGCGTATTCCGCGTATCTTATCCGTCGCCAACCAAAAGGGCGGCGTCGGCAAAACCACGACATCGGTTAATCTGGCCACGGCCTTGAGCGCCATCGGGCAGAAAGTCTTGCTGGTGGATCTGGATCCGCAGGGCAATGCCAGCACCGGTTTAGGGATAAAGCGTGCCGGTCTGCGCACCAGCACTTATGACGTTATTTTTGAAGATGCGAGCGTCAGCGAAACCGTCCAAAAGACAAAAGTGCCGGGGCTGGATGTTTTGCCGTCCTCTATCCATTTGTCAGGAGCTGAAATTGAATTGGTCACCGCGCCGCGCCGCGAATACCGTCTGCAACAGGCGCTGCGCGTGCCGATGGAATATGATTACGTGATCATCGATTGTCCGCCGTCTTTAAGTTTGCTGACATTGAATGCATTAGTGGCGTCAGACTCTATTGTGGTTCCGTTGCAGTGTGAATTTTATGCTCTGGAAGGTCTCAGCCATTTGGTCAAAACGATCGAGCGCGTGCAGAAAAATTTCAATCCGCGTTTGGAAATTCACGGCGTTGTTCTGACGATGTTTGATAAGCGTAATAATCTATCCGGCGCCGTTGCGCAGGATGTGCGTAAATATTTTGGTGAAAAAGTTTACAAGAGCGTTATCCCGCGTAACGTCCGTCTGTCAGAAGCGCCGTCATACGGCCTGCCGGCGATTGTTTATGATATGAGCTGCCCGGGTGCCAAAGCGTATATTGCTTTGGCAAAAGAAGTTTTGAAACGGGAAAAAGAAATAACTGGTAATAACCATCTATTGTCATCAAATCAGGTTGCATAAGGAATAGGCAATGAATGCGGATGCAGAAGAAAAACTGAACCCGAAGGGACGCGGTCTTGGACGCGGTTTAGGAGCGCTTTTTGGGGATGAAGAGGAAGTATATCCGCAGTTTAATGCAGAAGAAAATATTCCCGATTCATCAAGAAAAGTTGTTGGCGTAGAACAACTTTTTCCTTGTCCTGATCAGCCACGCCGTCATTTTGATGAGCAGGCAATCAAAGAACTATCCCTTTCAATTGCGGAGCATGGATTGCTGCAGCCGATTTTGGTACGCCCTGATAAAACCCGTGACGGCATGTATGAAATCATCGCCGGGGAACGCCGTTGGCGTGCGTCGCAAAAGGCGCAGCTTCATGAAGTGCCGGTCATTATCCGTGACCTGGATGATGCAGCAGCCTTCCAAATTGCTTTGGTAGAAAACCTGCAGCGTCAGGATCTGAACGCAATTGAAGAGGCACAGGGCTATAACCGCCTTGTTGAAGAATTCGGCCACAGCCATGAATCTGTCGGGGAAGTTTTAGGAAAAAGCCGCTCGCATGTCGCCAACATGATTCGCTTATTACAATTACCCAGCAGTGTGCAGACAATGGTGGTCAATGGTGATTTATCTGCCGGTCATGCGCGTGCATTATTAAAGGCCGAACAACCCGCTTTGATGGCGCAGGAAGTGGTGAACAAAAAACTTTCCGTGCGTGAAACTGAAAAACTGGTCGCCGAATATGAGGGTCGTGAAATTCAACACCGCAGCAGCGGCACAAAAAAAGGGCCGGGTTTTTCCGAAAAAGATGCCGATACGCTGGCGCTGGAAAAAGAAGTTTCCAATCAGTTGGGTATGAATGTCGCCATTGATATGAAAGACGCGCACCAAGGAAAAATGACGATTTCCTTCAAAAATCTTGATCAACTGGATGATGTTTTGCAGCGCCTGGCCCAACGCCCGAAATATTAGAGACTTATGAGTGCGGATCTGGAAATATTAAGAAAAACCCTTCCAGAAATACTTTCCAGCGACCAGCTTGTTGGCAATAAAATTAGGTCTTGGTGGAATGATGTCACCAATCATGCCCCCTGTAATTTACCAGATCATCAATTAACCCGAAAAGCATTAAAAGAACTTTGTCGCAAGGATAGTGGCTATGAAGATATTGAATGTCTGGCAGCTGTTATGGCTTGGGGCGGGCAAAACAGAAGGCATGCAAAAATTTTATTTCAGCGTTTTGATGATGAAGTAAAACCGATAATTTCAAACATGAGACAAGAAAAAATATCTTTCATAGAGGCTTATAAGGATTTTGATGAGGTTTGGAAAAAGCCAGAAAGATTGGGAATGGGGGCAGCTTATTTCACTAAACTAATCTTTTTTTGTGAACCAAGTCATAAAGGCTACATTATGGATCAGTGGACTTCAAAGTCGATTAATTTAATTGCGCAAAAATCAATAGTTGATTTGCAATATGGGTATGTCAGTAAGAAAAATAATGTAGATAATTACAAAAACTTTTGCCAGCTTATGGAAGATATAGCCAGAGAGTTAAATATTTCTGGCGAGATAGCCGAAAGAGCAATGTTTTCCAAGGGTGGCTGGAAAAAAGCCGCTTGGCGAGCACATGTTCTTGCAAAATATAATGGCAACGAGAGGTGAATTTCTTACCGCATCACGCTTAAAGACAGGATGGCCTGAGCACAAAGGGTTTGCACGGGGGCGCCCGTTGTTTTCGTCTGTGCCTCCAGATCAGCCAGCTTGGCCATGACTGTATCCAGCTTATTTCCCTTCCACTTCGATACTTGTGCCTTAAATGGTTGTTCGAATTTGAAAAAAATCGGCGGCTGCAGTGATTTAACGGCCTGTTCCAGCGACTTCCCATCCCCCATCAGCGCGTGGGTGTAATGCAGGCGGCGAAAGTGATTTTGAAGCGTA
>DAOPJS010000120.1:3258-4699 GCA_035399785.1 Alphaproteobacteria bacterium | reverse complement strand
CTCCCTTTGCAAAACCAGTCAGTATTATGACGGATTTTATTCGCCCGAGGATTACCAATTTCATCCGCTGAACTATGTGCACGGCCTTGCCAAGGCGATTGAAGGACATGGCGGCACCATCTATGAAGGTACCAAGGCGCTTACGATTGAAGAAAGCGGCAGCGGTTATATTGTTCATACTGAAAAGGGAAAAATCAAAGCCGATCAGGTCGTTTTATGCTGTTCCATTTATGTCGATGATCTCAATAAGAAATTAAAATATGCGGCCTTCCCTGTTTACACCTATGTTATGGTCACGAAGCCCATTCCGGAAGACCGTTTGAATGCCGCGCTGAATACAAAATACGCCATTTTTGATAATCGCTATGCGCAGGATTATTATCGCCGCCTGCCTGATAACCGTATTTTATGGGGCGGCCGCGTCAGTGTGACGGGTGTACCTGATGATTTGGCCGATATCATGGTGCGGGATTTATTGAAAGTTTATCCGCAGCTGGAAGGCGTTGTTGAAGCCGAGTATGCCTGGGGTGGGGAGCTTTGTTATGCGCCGCATAAAATGCCACAAATCGGTCAGCTTAAACCCGGCTATTGGTATAATACCTGTTTCGGCGGCCACGGCCTTGTGCCGACATCAGTCGGCGGTGATGTTGTCTCAAGCGCGATTGCCGAAGGGGATGAGCGGTATAAATTATTCGAACCGTTCAGCAAGTTATGGTTTGCGGGCGGGCCGTTATCGCCCTATATCGCCCAAAGTGTTTATTATCTCTGGCGTGCGCGTGATATTTTTATCAGTTTGAATAAATAAAAAGGCCGCCATTCAGCAGCCTTTTAAAAAAATAATTTAAATATCCTGTTAAACCACAGAGCTCAGCCAGTCACTCAGCTGTGTTTTTGACATGCCGCCGACTCTGGTGTCTACCAGTTCACCGCCTTTGAATACCATCAAGGTCGGGATACCGCGAACGCCGTATTTTGTCGGCGCGGCCGGGTTTTCATCAATGTTGACCTTGACGACCTTCATTTTGCCTGCAACTTCATTGGCGACTTCGTCCACGATAGGGGACAGCGCCTTACACGGGCCGCACCATTCCGCCCAGAAATCAACCATGACAGGCTCATTTGATTTTAAAACTTCATTTTCGAAATCCGCATCGGATACATTTACGCTCGACATTTATTTTTCCTTTAATTTCTAACTATAGACGAATTCGTCTTTATGGGCTGATTGGTTACGGGGATTTTAAACGATTCTAAACCCGAAGGGAATAGCCATCCCCGCTATCCGCTAATTGGTTGATATTTCCATCAATTCCGCCCCGTCTGTCCAAATCAGGGCGCTGCGAATCGGACGGTCTTTATAGATCATCTTAAGGGCATCGGCATAGGCCTGCATCTGGTTGCGGTAAATCGCGGGGACATCCTCCTGTCTTGTCGGGGGCGG
>DAOPJS010000120.1:1304-3158 GCA_035399785.1 Alphaproteobacteria bacterium | reverse complement strand
CCTGCATCTGGTTGCGGTAAATCGCGGGGACATCCTCCTGTCTTGTCGGGGGCGGCCGGTTTGTCTTGTAATCAACGATCAGGATTTCTTCATCGGTAATTAATAAGCGGTCAATCTGCCCCGATAGTAGGGTTTTGACACCCACCAGCCCCGTCAGTGGCACTTCCGCCATAGATCCTTCGCCGAAAATGGCGGCAAATTTCGGATGGGTCAAAATTTTCATGGTTTCGCTGACAATACTGTCCTGCACTTTTTCCGACAGGCCGTGGCTTGGTTGAGCCACATAACGTTTAGCCGCCGCCAAGCGTTTATCGGCGGGTAGATCGGGAAGCAGTTGCAATAATTTATGAGTAATATTTCCGCGCTTGAAACGGTAATCGTTTTTTGCCTCCAGCGGTGATAGGGCAGGGGCTTCTTTCTCTGACGGCCGTGACGGGGTTAGCGGGCGCGGTGGGAACGGTTCTTCAGGCATTGGCTTCATCAACCATGACGGCGCGGCCATTTTATCTTTTTGAATGATGGTTTTATTTTTATCGCTGCGGTCATCCTTATCGGTGGCGGGGTTGCTGTGACGTAAAATAATTCTATCACCCAACGGCTTTTCCTCGACATCGTCCAGATTTTTAAACCCGTTTTCGATATAATTATACCAGCAATCTTCGGGAAGTTTTTTGTCCCCTTTATAGCCGCCGATATAAAGCCTGTTTTCCGCGCGGGTCAGCGCGACATAAAGCAGGCGGCGGGATTCTTCTTCCTGCCGCGTCTTTAAAACCTGTAGCGCCTCGGCGCAAGGCTCGGGTACTTCTTTCGACTGCGGGCAGAAATAGGGAAGTTTGGCACCGCTGCGATCGGGCCATAAGATGCGGTCAACTTTACTGCCGCTGCTGCTTTTGGTGGTATCGGGCAGGATAACAATCGGCGCCTGCAATCCCTTGGCACCGTGAACGGTCATGATACGGACGGCTTTGCCGCCTTCTTCCATTTGGCGTTTCAATTCACTTTCATCATAAAGCTGGCTTTGAATAAAATTCTGTAATGTCGGAATGGTATTTGTTTCAAATTCGATTGCGCGGTTTAAAAATTCATCCAGCGGATCAATCGCTTCTTCGCCCAGACGTTTTTTAATTGCCCGCAGGCCGCTTTCACTATCGGCAGGACAGGATTGTTGTAAAATTTTGCTGAAAAATTCATAAGGGCGGTCTTTCCCGACGCCATCAATCAGCACCGATAACCAGTCAATAACATCTTTATATTCTGATTGCTTGATTTGCGTCCATAGCGATCCCCCGCGGTCATAGGCAAGATCAAAAAGTTGCTGCTCATTTAACCCGATAAACGGGGATTTCAGCAATCCTGCCAGTGTCAAATCATCATCGGGAAGCAGAGCAAACTGCGCCGCCGCGCATAAATCCTGCACGACCAGTTGTTCGCTTAAGACCATACGGTCAACGCCGCTGACGGGGATATTGCGTTCTTTCAAGGCGCGGACAATCTGCTCTAAAAACGCCGTGCGGGAACGTACCAAGATTAAAATATCGCCCGCATCAATTTTACGGCCATACGATTCCAGATCTTCTTTACCGATCCATCCGGCAACCGTTTCACCGATATGTTTGGCCAATTGCGCCGCGCCTGAGGAAGATTCGCGAATATCTATCGGCGGTTGCCACGGATCAAAATCATCTTTCTCAGGATTTTCAAATATTGGCCACAGCTCAACCTGACCTGCCTGTGTATAGCGATGGGCTTTGTGCTGAATATCGTCTTCTCCCAATCCTTGCCGCATCTCGGGTGTGGCGAAAACACTATCGACTAATTGTAAGACCGATTGGACGGAACGGAACGAAGTAATAA
>DAOPJS010000120.1:0-1204 GCA_035399785.1 Alphaproteobacteria bacterium | reverse complement strand
TCGGCTTCCAGCCATTTTTGAATGATATCGGCGCGTGGCTGATCTGTTTTGGCCGTGCCCCCCGCCATGGCTTTGCAGGCTTTCCAAAGTCCTGATTCATTAAATTGATCGTCTGTGCATGCCGCCGCCAATATTTCTTCCCACGGCGTCGCCGCAGGGATGCCGAATTCCTGACACAGCGCGTTATATAATCCGTTAACATCAAAATTCTGTTTCAGGATTTTTTCCATTTGGTGGCGTTCGCTCACCAAATTGGCCAGTAATTTACCAAAATCTTCTTCGTTCTGGGCGATGGCCAGATGATGCACAGCTTCTGCCAAAGGGGAGCCTTTTTCTTCAGCAGCCTTTTTAAAAACCATGTCCCGCGCACTCATTAAAATTTTTTGCGCCTGCGCCTCTTCCAATGGTTTAAAGCCGGGTGATAAATCCGCCTCTAACGGAAAATGCCCCAGCACTGATTGGCAGAAGGAGTGGATGGTCATAATTTTTAAACCACCCGGTGTATCGACAACGCCGGCGAATAATTTTCGCGCGGCGGTAATTTGCTCTTGTGTGGCATCTTGTCCCAATAAAGCGCGTAAATTGCCGACCAGCCCTTTTTGTTCATTGTCTTTGTCGTCCGCTTCTAACGGCATGACCGCCCATTCGCTCAGCCGCGCCGCAATCCGTAAGGCCATTTCACTGGCCGCGGCCTTGGTAAAAGTCAGCGCCAAAATTTTATGCGGCGCTGTACCCGCCCTACCTGTTGCATCAGGAAGCAAAAGCCGCAACATTCGGTCCGTCAGAACTTTTGTTTTTCCTGATCCTGCCGACGCCCCAACCCAGACCGAGGAGGCCGGGTGAGAGGCAATACGCTGCAACACATTCGGGTCTAACGCCCGTTCATCCATCGCCGATTTTTTTAAATTATTCGATGACATCAGGCGGCCTCCTCAGCATTTTCACCAAGTGCGGCCCATTCCTTCACCCGCTCCAGATAGGCGTAATCATTAAAACGCGGCGCGTTATCAAGGTTCGGAATGGCATAATAAGGCGTGTCTTTGTTATCAAAGGTTTTGATGAGCGAGAGCAGCCCTTCATGCGCTTTTTCAATGGTCGCCGCCAGTTTTTGAGGATCATCAATCTCAGTCACTTCACCCGGGTTTTTACCGCCTGTCATCTTCCAATAGCTGATATTGCCAATCGAAGTTGCCTTAATATTTTC
>DAOPJS010000119.1:0-4700 GCA_035399785.1 Alphaproteobacteria bacterium | reverse complement strand
GTCCAATATTCATCTGGTGCCCGCGCACCCGATTGCGGGGACGGAATTTTCAGGGCCTGAGCACGGCTTTGCCGAACTCTTTATCAATCGCTGGTGCATTTTAACGCCGCTGCCCCATACCGAATTAAAGGCCATCGAAAAAATGACCCGCCTGTGGGAAGCATTCGGTTCGATTGTTGAAATTATGGAGCCGGAACATCACGATCTGGTGCTGGGGATTACTTCACATCTGCCGCACTTGATTGCCTACACCATTGTCGGAACGGCGACCGATCTGGAAGATGATATCAAATCCGAAGTGATTAAATTTTCGGCCTCGGGCTTTCGGGACTTCACCCGTATTGCCGCATCTGATCCGACCATGTGGCGTGATGTCTTTTTGAATAATAAGGATGCGGTACTGGAAATGTTGCAACGCTTTACCGAAGATCTGACCGCGATGCAAAAGGCTATCCGTAAAGGCGACGGGGACTATCTTTATAAAGTCTTCTGCGAAACCCGTGAAATCCGCCGCGCTATCGTAGATGCGGGGCAGGCCGAATATGTCTACCCTGAAGATGAGGAAGAAGAGGCCGCCGCCGTTCCCAAGGCTATGGCCAACGAATAGGGGGCAAGGTCGTCAATCTGACAGGGCCAAGATATAAAACTTGGTCTTTTATCTTAATTGCCAATTTAACTTGTCGGCTTCCTGTTTGTTCATCTGTTTTAACCATCGCGTTTAGTGCCGATAGGGCAATGGCAGCGGGGAGCGGCTTTAATTCGCCCGTTTCAACAAGGAAGCTGATAAGCTGTTCATGTCCTTCTATGACGGAATTTAAATTCAACGTCGGTTGTAATTGCGTATTCAGGCCGATTGTTCCTTCGGCCTTAAGATCCATGCCGGATTTTTTTGCCTGAATATTTTCGATATCGATATTTTCCTGTGATGCCTGCCATGTTTTTATGTCAGCTTCCCTTGAACTATTGGGTAAGCTTGACGGAACAATAATTGTGGCATTCAGGGCATCCAGCGGCAGGGAATATTTTGTCTGTAAAGATGTAATTAAAAGTCCTTGATTGAAATTTATCGTCAGCGGGAATTTAGGGATGGGGAAACCCTGCAGGGTAACGCTGGAAAATTGAAGGTCAAAATCTTCGGTTGAGACCCCCTTTGTGTAAGTAATAACCGGGGTAAAGGGAAATCCTGTTACAACAGGCATCGGGCCATGCAGCTTTATGCCTTTTAAGGGGGCGTCGACAGTATAAAAATCAGTGATTGCCTGATTCATTTTGTACGCCATAAACTGCCACGCGCCGCAATAAAGCGCGAGGGCCAAAACTAATCCCAAAAACACGCTCAGAATTTTTTTCATCAGGAATTACCGGGGTCGGGCGCTTCTAAAACAGGAACGTATTGAAGATAAGGATATTTTTCTTTTGCTTCGCGCATGAGGGCGAGGGAGTGTTCCTCCAGCCTGTCTTCAATGGCTTTCATCACCTTTTTGTCAGGAAGGCCGGGTTCAATCGGCGCCAGAAATTCAAACGTTATTTTGCCGGGCTTTTTGATGAAGCTGTTACGTCCCCAGAATAATCCGCTATTGAGGGCCATTGGAATAATCGTCAGGTCGGCATTACTGTACATTTTGACAATCCCGCCCTTATAGGGTTTGTCTTTGGCTGTTTCATTCACGCCGACCCGTGTGCCTTGCGGGAAAATAACAATCGGGCGGTTGTTTTGGCTCATCCTTCTGGCGCCTTCAATGATGGCGTTGATGGATTCTTCTTTGTTGCCACGGTCGATGGCAATTACATCAAGTTTGCGCAGGAAAATTCCGAAGATAGGAATTTTCATTAATTCGCGTTTTAATACGATCGTCGGATCACCGAAAAGTTTATGCAGTTTCAGGGTCTCATAGGCCGATTGATGCTTTGCCGCAACAATATAGGTGCCATGTTCGGGCAGGTATTCTTTGCCCCTGATTTCATACGTCAGACCCAAGACATATTTTTCCATGATGGCGACGGTATTCAGATAGAATTTAGTCACACCTAAAACGGCGCCTCTTGAAAAAAGCAAAACGGGCACAAGGAAAATACAGACCAAAGTCGTAAATCCATAGAACAGGATATTGAATATCAGGGAGCGGAGAAAAATCATGCGGGGACGTTTGCTTTCTCATTCAAATTGAGCCAGCGAACCAGCATTTTATTATATTCGCTGAAAGTCAGTTTCCAAAAGCGGCCTTTCCATGCTTCGAAATCATCTGTCAGAACAGGGTGGGGAATGATTTTAATATCAGGCAGTATCTTTGACATCTCCAGATAGGCGCGCGGCATGTGATAGCTGGAAGTGACCAATCGGAAAGAACTGATTTTGTTTTTTAAAATCCAGTTTTTGGTTTCAACGGCGTTGCCTGTGGTGTCTTCCGCATCATAGCCAAGATAAATACAACATGGCCTGTCCTTTGTCGGTTTTTTCCAACCGGCATAGATGTCGTCTTGTGTAACCTCTTTGTTGACCCCGGAAATAAAAAGTTTATCTGATGATCCTTTGGCCAATAAATCCAGCCCTTCATTGATGCGGCCATTACCACCGGTCAAAACAACGATGGCGTCTGTTTTGATATTTCCTTCTTTCGGGCTGGCCAAGGCAACGCTGGTTGCAAACCACAGCCAGCCGATAGCCCAAAGAAGGAAGAGCGTCATCATGGCAATGAAAATAAAGCTGAGGGTTTTGAAAAACATGATATGGCCGGATTTTAAGGCATTTGTGCCAGAACACGCAAGACCGTTTGACGCGCTGTCACCATTCCCAAAAGGGCGACCAGTAAGGGCAGGCAAATAAGCAAAAATATTTGCATAATGCTAAGGTGGAAATCGGGCAGCAGGCTGATATCCATCTCTCCTGCCAGAAGCCCGACCATGAACATAATAAGCCCCCCGATTGCGGTACCAATGGCGGCGCCTTGTAAGGATAAAATCAGGACATAACGCTGCAATTGCCGTGAAATATAGGAATCTTCCGCCCCCATCAGGTGCAACAACTCAAGCTCCTCATGATATATCGCCATGCGGGATTGAACGGCGCCCGCCACAGCGACAATGGTCGTAATACCGATGACGATTGTAATAAGAACGGCCGCAAAATTCAGCGCGCCTGTGAATCTTAAAACATCGGCCAGCCAGCTCTGATGGGTATCCAGCCTGATTTGCGGGGCAAAAGTTTTTAATTTGTTTTCAAGGGCGTCAGTATCAAAAATAACATCATCTTTGAAACTGATGGTAAGAATGCCGGGCAGGGGGATGTTGTCGTAAGACAGGCCTTCACCCAGCCATGGCGCCACAAGGGATTTAATCTCTTCTTTGTCCATAACCTCGACCGTATCGACGGCAGGATAATTTTGCAGGAAATTGAAGACCTGATCTTGCAGTGTATCCATATGGGACTGTTCAAATACCGTGCCGCTGTTGTCTTTTGCGGGTATTTCGATTGTTGCCTTATTTTCCAATCCTGATGACCATCTGTCGGTCATGGCGGACAGGGCAAAAATGGAAGCAACGCCCAGCATCGCCAGAAAGGTCATCAGGGCAATCAGGAGTTTCAGGAAATTGCCGCCGTTACCTTTATTCAACGGCAGGTCATATTGACGTCTTTTTCTGGCGATGCCCAATCCCCGCTCAAATTTTTTAATTTTAAACATTAAAAAATCCCCTCAAGCTTTTGTTTTATTGTCTTTCTTGGGTGGATAAGGCGCAATTGTCCTTTATCAAGGATAAGGCGGCTGTGTTGGCTGAATTTTTCCATCAGCAACGTATTGTGGGAGGCAATGACAATGGTCGTGCCCATACGGTTGAGCTGGTCAAAAAGATTCATAAGCCGCAGGCCGATTTCATCATCCAGATTTCCTGTCGGCTCATCCGCCAGTAACAAACGCGGACGGGTAATGACCGCACGGGCGATGGCAATACGTTGTTGCTGTCCGCCCGACATCGTGTTGGGTAATTGGTGACGGTGATCCCCCAGTCCGACCCATTCCATCAATTCATCGACATTGGCTTTGATTTCTTTTTCGGATTCTCCCATGATGCGCAGGGGCAGGGCAATATTATCAAAGGCCGACATATGGTTTAAAAGCCTGAAATCCTGAAAGACGACCCCAATGCGTTGTCTGATTTTTTTAAGGTCATGGCGACCCATCTGTCCGACATTTTGTCCGAACATGGAGACTATTCCCCGTGTCGGCCGTCGGCCAAGATACATCAGCGACATGAGCGATGTTTTACCTGCACCGCTCGGGCCCGATAAGAAGTGAAATGATCCTTGATCGAGCGTGAAGTTTACATCGCTCAAGATTTCCGGTCCTACCCCGTAACGAAGCCCTACATGTTCGAATTTAATCACAATATTTCTCTTATTCTTCGTCGGAGGGCAGGGTTTCTTCCTTGTTGCCGTAATTGACAATGTTCTGAAGAACTTGGGCGCGGGCAACGGGATTGTCTATTTTCTCGGCTGAATCATATGCCTCTTTCAACTTTCCCCGTTTAATAAAAATTCGGGCGACGGTTCCGTATGCTTTGTTTTTGAACGAGGTGCTCTCTATCTCGGCAATACTTTTCATGGCCGCTTCGTAATCACCGCGTTCTGCCTGAATTTCTGCTGTTTCACCAAATGCTTTGTGACGCAGGGCATCATTTTTCATGGCTTTGGCTGTGGCCATGGC
>DAOPJS010000118.1:0-4731 GCA_035399785.1 Alphaproteobacteria bacterium | reverse complement strand
CCTATATTCCAAATTCCGATTGATCATATTTTGTTTAGCGATACCCTGATTCCTCTTTATAAAGAAATAGGTGAATCTTTCGGCTCTGATCACCATCCGGTTATTATGAAATTTATTGAAAAGAAAAATTAACATGAAAAATCTGCCTAACTTGCTGACCTTTTTTCGTATCGCGATTTTGCCTGTCATAATCGGACTGTTTTTCATTGCCGAAGCCTGGGCAGCGTGGACGGCTTTAGGGCTTTACACATTGGCCTGCATCACGGATTTCTTGGACGGATATCTGGCACGCACCATGAAAACCGAAAGCGCGCTTGGTAAATTTCTTGATCCCATCTCTGATAAAATATTCATCGCCGCCTTATTGCTTGTCTTGGTCGATTTTGATCGCTTGGACGGTATCTGGGTTATCCCTGCGATTGTCATTTTGATACGCGAGTTTCTTGTGGCAGGACTACGCGAATTTTTAGGGCCGCAAAATGTACAGCTTCCTGTATCAAAACTGGCAAAGTGGAAAACAACCGTTCAGATGGTCGCCCTCGGCTTTCTTGTTGTCGGCAGTTATGGGGACACGGTATTGCCGCATACGCTGGTTTATGGCCAATGGGGATTAACGATTGCCGCTGTTCTGACCGTTATCACCGGCTGGGGTTATCTAACCACAGGATTAAAGCATATTCAGTCTTGATTAGCGCCCTTCCCTGTTGTTCAGTAAGGCATGGCCATAAAACTCAACATACCCTTTAAATACACCAAGCCCTTCTTCCATGCGCTTGATCCCGAAACCGCGCATAAGGCAGGTATTTGCGCAATGAAACGCGGACTGTCTCCACAATTCGCCGCCGTTGACGATCCCCGCCTGAAAGTCACTTTATGGGATCGGCAATTTCCCAACCCTGTTGGGCTCGCCGCTGGGTTTGATAAAAATGCCGAGGTGATCGGCCCTATGTTGAATATGGGATTTGGTTTTGTCGAAGTCGGCACCGTCACTCCAAAACCACAAGATGGAAATCCACGGCCGCGTGTTTTCAGAAACGCTGCGAACGAAGCCGTCATTAACCGTATGGGGTTTCCAAATAAAGGCTATGAGGTTTTTAAAGACAACATAGAAAAATTTCTGGAACAAAAACCAAGACCAACCGGATTGGTCGGCATTAATATCGGCATGAACAAGGATCAAAAAGATCCGGCAAAGGATTATTGCTTTCTTCTTCAAAAATTGGGCAGCTATGGCGATTATTTCACAATCAATATTTCTTCCCCTAACACGCCGGGTCTTCGTAACCTGCAACAGCGGGAACATTTAACGGAACTCATTACCCGCGTTAAAGAAGTACGCAGTAAAAGCTGTGATAAAACATTTCCCCCGCCCTTGCTGGTAAAGCTGGCACCTGATCTGGATGAAGCGCAGCAGGAAGAATTGGCAGGAACGGCCCTGGAAGCTGGAATTGACGGACTGATCCTTACCAATACAACTTTGGCACGCCCCGATTTTCTTCCTGAAAAATTCCGCGGACAGGCAGGCGGTTTGAGCGGCAGACCATTAACAGCAAAATCGACAGAAATTATTTGCCGCTTTTATAAATTAACAAAGGGAAAAATTCCTTTGATCGGTGCCGGCGGTATATCAAGCGGACAAGATGCCTATGATAAAATCAAGGCGGGGGCATCACTTGTTCAGCTCTATTCCGCCTTGGTCTATCACGGCCCTGAGCTGGCAAATGAAATCAACCAAGAGCTTCTTACATATTTGGAACGTGACGGCTTCTCATCTATTACCGAAGCTGTAGGGAAAGGAAATTAACATGCGTTTAGCCTTAACAACAATTGCCCTGACAATCCTCTCTTTTTCAGCACAGGCCGAAATTATTAAATCTCCTTCAATCACGATGCACGGCACGCCAAAATATAAGGCGGATTATACACATCTGGACTACACCAATCCCGATGCCCCCAAAGGCGGTGTTTTAAAAAATTCTGCAATCGGTACTTTTGACTCTCTCAATCCATTTATCATCAAAGGTACGCCTGCGGCGGGGCTGACTTATCTCGGCCAAAGCCTGATTTATGATGCCTTGATGGAACAGAGTAATGACGAGCCGTTTTCCATGTACGGATTACTCGCCGAAACCATTGAATATGACACGGAAGATAAAAGCTGGGTCGCCTTTAATTTAAACCCTGCGGCAAAATGGGCGGACGGCAAACCTGTTACGGCTGACGATGTTGTCTGGACTTTTAATACTCTTGTCGAAAAAGGAACACCGTTTTTTAAGGCTTATTATGGCGATGTCACAAAGGTTGAAGCAACCTCCCCGACCCGCGTTAAATTTACTTTTGCGCATGCCGATAATGCCGAATTGCCGCTGATCCTTTCCCAGCTTTCTATTTTGCCAAAACATTTCTGGGAACAAGAAGGCAGAGATATCGGCGCGACCTCTCTCGAATTTCCGATGGGAAGTGGCCCTTACAAAATCGAAAAAGTAGATGCCGGTCGCTCCATCACCTACAAACGCCGTGATGATTATTGGGGCAAAGATCTTCCTATTAACAAGGGCCGCTTTAACTTTGATCAGATGGTTTATGATTACTACAAAGACAGCAACGTTGCTTTAGAAGCTTTCTTCGCGGGAGAGTATGACTATAGAATTGAAAATGTCGCCAAGCTCTGGGAAACAGGATATGACGCCCCGCCTGTAAAAGACGGCCGCATTATCAAAGAAGAAATCCATCATAAACGCCCGCAGGGCATGCAGGGTTTCCTGTATAATCTGCGCAGGCCGGTCTTTAAGGATAAAAATGTCCGAAAGGCCCTCGCCTATGCCTTTGATTTTGAATGGTCTAATAAACAATTCGCCTATGGCGGGTATAAACGCACCGACAGCTATTTTGAAAACTCCGATCTTGCAGCCGAAGATGGCCTACCGAAGGGCCGCGTGTTGGAAATTCTGGAACAATATCGCGGTAAAATTCCCGACGATGTTTTCACTGCACGCTATGAACCGCCAAAAACGGACGGCTCGGGTAATCTGCGCGGTAATTTACGCACGGCGATGAAATTATTGGATGATGCGGGATATAAAGTCGGTAAAGACGGTATTCGCGTGAACGAAAAAACAGGGCAGCGTCTTGAATTTGAAATCGTGGATTCCAATCCGCTTTTTGAACGCTGGGTTTTGCCCTTTATTGCCAATTTGAAAAAAATCGGTGTGCAGGCAAATTTCCGTGTTCTTGACCCTGCCCAATATCAAAACCGCATGAATGATTTCGATTATGACATGACCATCGGTACCATTCCGCAATCAGATTCTCCGGGCAACGAACAACGTGATTTCTGGGCAAGCGTCAAAGCCGACATTCCCGGTTCCCGAAATTATATCGGCGTGAAAGATCCGGTTATTGATGATCTGATTGAAAAAATTATTCAGGCACCAAGCCGTGAAGAACTTGTGGCCCTATGCCGTGCTTTGGATCGTATCCTCTTAAGCGGCTATTACGTTATCCCTCACTGGCATATTGATTATTGGCGTGTTGCCTATTGGAGCAAATTGGAACGGCCAAAACATCTTTCCGATTTAACACCTGCTATTGGTGATACATGGTGGGTAAAAAAGGACTAAAGTCCCAAAACTCTCTTGGCTTTGGAAATAACAGGATGCGCCCCGACGCAAGCGATAACCGGCTTTGCGAAAGCATGGAAGGCATCGCCAAGTATTCCCCGCCCTTCTGCATCGATTTCCTCTTGGGATTTAAGAGGTGGAAATATATCGGATTTACGCATATCTTTACTCCTTGAATAAGGGTTTTATAGCCCAATAATTAAATTATGTAAATAAAAAAATGAAAACAGCTATTATTATCCCTGCCCGCTATGGCTCCACCCGTTTTCCGGGCAAACCATTGACGATGATCGGCGGGCAGACAATGCTTTCCCGCGTTGTCGATGTTGCCAAAAAGGCGATGGAACAACTGGATGACATCACCCTCGCCGTGGCGACAGAAGATCCGCGCATCGCCTATCATGCTGAAGAGCTGGGGGTAAAGGGCATCATGACCTCTGATGACTGCGCCACAGGATCTGACCGCGTGCTGGAGGCCCTCGATAATCTGGGCAATGATTTTGATTTTGTTTTGGGTCTTCAGGGCGACGCCCCCTTCACCCCTCCTGAAGCCCCCATCAAGATGATCGCCGCGTTCCAAAATAATCCTGATATCGAAGTCGTCACTCCCGTTATTAATCTCCGCTGGTCGGAACTCGACAAATTGCGCGAGCAAAAAAAGATCACACCATTTAGTGGCACGACCGCCATCATCAATACCAAAGGGCGCGCCCTTTGGTTCTCAAAAAATATTTTGCCCGCCATTCGCAAGGAAGAAAAATATAGGGATCAGGAATTCTCGCCCGTCCACCAACATATCGGGCTTTATGGCTACCGCGTCGATGTCTTGCGTAAATTCGTCAGTCTGCCTCAGGGATATTACGAACAACTGGAGGGGTTGGAACAACTCCGCTTGCTGGAAAACGGTATTACCATTCAAACTGTCAAACTTGACGTTCCTGTCGGCCTCGCCCAAGCCGGCATAGACTCCCCCGAAGATGTCGAACGGGCAGAACTGATTTTAAAAGGAACATAAACATGCCATCAATAGTTTTGTTTTCTCAATTACTACCCTCTTTATCTTGGATTATTATAAGCAGTTTGTTTCTGACCGCGGGTGATATTTCTTTCC
>DAOPJS010000117.1:0-4746 GCA_035399785.1 Alphaproteobacteria bacterium | reverse complement strand
CCGTCATCGGTCACATTATCGGTGATTTCAAGACCTGCGGCTTTACCGAGCATAAAGTCATCGGCGCCGTGTGATGGCGCAATATGAACAAATCCTGTTCCCGCTGTGTCTTCAACAAAATCAGCCTGCAGGACGGGAACGTCATATTCATATCCTTGACCACGCAGCGGATGGGCGCAGACCGTACCGATAATATCTGATCCTTTAAGGTCAGATAGCTTTTCCAATATAGTAATTTTTGCTTTTTCTTTGACGTCATCGGCAAGTTTATTGGCAAGAACCAATTTATCGCCAATTTTCACGCGGCTGTCTTCAATGACCTCTTTAACTTCGTAAACGCCGTAGTCAATATCTTCGCCGCAGGCAATACCGCGGTTGGACGGCATGGTCCACGGCGTTGTTGTCCATATCACAACGTTTGCACCGTTTAGGGCTGGATTAGCCGCTTTCACAACAGGGAACTTCACCCAAATCGTGATGGATTTATGTTCCTTATATTCCACTTCGGCTTCGGCCAACGCAGTTTTTTCAACCGTTGACCACATGACAGGTTTCAGCCCTTTATACAGGCCACCATTAAGGGCAAATTTATGAATTTCGCGCACGATCTGCGCTTCGCCATGTTTGGTCATGGTCAGGTAGGGATCCTTCCAATCTCCAATCACGCCCAGGCGCTGGAATTGTTCAGACTGTGTATCGACCCATTTTTGGGCGAACTGGCGGCATTCCTCACGGAAGGTCAGTTTATCAATCGCGTCTTTATCCTGTCCCTTTTCGCGGTAGCCTTCTTCGACTTTCCACTCGATCGGCAGGCCGTGACAATCCCATCCGGGGACATATGGCGCATCATAACCCAGCATCTGCCAGCTTTTATTAATCACGTCTTTAAGGATTTTATTCAGGGCGTGCCCCATATGGATATTGCCGTTGGCGTAAGGCGGGCCGTCATGCAAAATCCATTTCGGTTTCCCTTTGGAAGCTTTGCGGATTTTGCCATACAGATCAATCTCCTGCCATTTTTGAACCATCGCGGGCTCTTTTTCGGGCAGGTTGCCGCGCATCGGGAATTCTGTCTTCGGAAGGAAGACGCTGTCTTTGAATTTATCCTTATTTGGGTCTTTATTTTCTGTATCGCTCATGCCTTTATCCTCAAGCGGGCAATATGCGAAATTTAGCCTTTAAAAGCAATAAAAAGCAGTAACTTACTTCAAAAAAGAGCCGGGGCCGCCAATGGCGCGTTGATGGATAATTTCCGCCTCACGCGCGGCATTTTCCAGCTCCGCCGCTTTTGCCATGAGTGGCTTGAGCGCTTTTGCCATCTCCAGTTCAATTTCAGGAGCGGAAGTGTCAGAGGTCGCAGACAGAATAATCTCACTGGTTTTTGCAAAAATACCGATAAATTCCGGCAACATGTCGCGGCCGACTTCACAATCTTCAAACGGGATATTGTAGATTTCAGGACATTCGTTTTCACCGTGGATGGCGTCGCTGATGACGGCGTCATCAATCTGATACACGCCTGTTTCACGGTTTTGCTTGATATTGATATGCATACTTGTGACACGGCCGAGAATGCTGACCGTGGCAATTGGGTAGTCATGTTCCAGTTCTATATCGATGCAGATATTTTGCGGTTTTTCGGGATTACCGACATAATGCCTGTCACGGTCGCCGGGACGAAGGTTTTCTGCCATAGAGGCGACCCCAAGCTGCTCCATGATATCGTAAAAATCAGCCGCCTGAACCAAAGGAACATCGGTTCTTAATTCAATTTCATCGACAGGAAGGCCGAAGAATAAAGCCTGCAAAGCCTCTGCCTTGGCACCGCATTGGTTTAATTCCCACGCGGTTTTTAAATTACGTTTGATAGCTGAAAACACAATGCCCTCTATAATACTAAGTAATACGCAACAAAAGATATGTAATTACATAATGACTATCTATGTGAAATACAAGGCTTAATTCGTCAGAAATTTGACGAGGATCACGGCAGAGGGAACGGTGATTAACGCCAGCACCGTGCTGATCAGGACGGCAGCGGCGGCTTTTTCTGCATGCAGATTAAGCGTTGCGGCATAAGCCACCAGATTTCCCGCCAGCGGTACGCTGGTTAAAATTGCCAGCATCATATGGACTTCTGTGCCAAAGGCATGGAAATAAAGTTGATCCAGCAATATAATCGCGAAGCCAAATGCCGGCCACAGGATAAATTTGGGCGTAAACATTCCCGCCATTAATTTCAGATCAATCTCGAGCCTGGATTGCTTCGACAGGGCGACGCCGATGATCATCATACCGATCATCACCCACGCACCGACGCTGTAATTCCAGTAGCGCAGGAAAACATCCGGCAGCGCCAATCCGCTGAGATTGTAAATAAGGCCAAGCCAGATCGCATGAACAACAGGCAGTTTAATGACTTTCATCAGCGCGCCTTTGAGCGTGGCATGCCCGCGCGCGCCGAAGAAATATCCCAACCCCACTTCGTTTAAAAACATCCCTAAATTAAGCAAGGCATACACACCGACCCATTTGGGATCAAGTAAGGCCAGAACAACAGGCAGGCCAAAATACATTGTATTGCCCGTAACGCTGCCCATGCCGATGAGATTGGCGGTATTGCTTTTCCAAAGGGCGTGGGCGGTATTGTAACTGATGATTCCGATAATCGCAGAGCCCGCAAAAATGATAAGCGGCAGGGCAATATATTCAGGTGTAAATTTCATCTGCGCCATTGCGCCGAAATTGACGATCGGGGCAAGGATATAAATGGCAATTGTCGCAATGGAGGGCAGGTTGACGTCCAGCCACCGCCCGGCAATAAAACCAAGAGATATCAGGATATAAAGCGGAAAAATATTGGCAACAAGAAGCAATATAAGATCAATCATAGAACCGATCTTATGCAAGTTTTATATTTTTGTGCAGTGTTATTTTGGCCGATACGGCGAAGTTGCAGGAATATGAAGAAAGGCCGAAGAAAACATGCCGGCAACGCCGCCGCCATCTGCTGTTTCCATTTGGCGTCTTGCCGTGCGTGTTGGCTGAACAACCTTCTGGTGTTTCACGCTTAAGTTTAAAGGTTTCAGACCTGCGGCTTCGCGCTCTTTAACCGCTTCCGCCAAAGCCAGACTTTGTTTGATATATTGGATGGTTGCTTTTGGATTTAATCCGCTGCCGATTTCTTTTGCTCTCGCCACAAGCTTAGGGTTATCTCTCAGAAGTTTTTTGTCTTCCAGAGAAATGATTTCCGCTTTTGGTGCAGGTTTTGTGACAGCCTCAACAAAGGCCGTTTTTCCGGGAATTGCATTCATCACACGCTCTTTTTGTAATTTTCTTTTAATTTTTAAAGTGGCGCAAAATGTCACAATAGGAAAAATATGTCAATACTTATCCACAGGCAGTAAATTCTATTTTAAAACAAAAGGTTAGCTAAGGATTTGCCGCGTTTTTTCACAGTCTTTTTCCATCTGGACGATTAAATCATCCAGAGAGCCGAATTTCGCTTCACTGCGAATGCGTTCAATCGGTTTGACGCGCAGAACTTTGTCATAGATATCGCGGTCGGGAAAATTGAGGATATGGGCTTCTATCTGCCCCTCCTTAACTTCAAACATCGGGCGGATGCCGATATTGGTTGCGGCAGGGCGCCAGTCATCTTCCCCTTCAATTTGTACCAGGCAGGCATAAACGCCATAGGCAGGGTGCAAGGTATCATTCAACAAAATATTGGCGGTCGGATACCCCAGATCATGACCGCGCCGATCGCCGCGAAAAATTTTACCCTGAACTTCCCATTCCCAGCCGAGCAATTTATTGGCTGCCGCGATATCACCGACGCGTAGCAATTGACGAATGCGACTGGAAGAAACGGTTTCGTTTTTTTCATCTTCGACAGGATTGATCACGCTGACGGGAATACCCGCTGATTCAATTGTATTACTGTCGCCTTTACGCATTTGGCCGAAGCGAAAATTATAACCGATAACAATATGCGCGGCGTCCAAGCCGTTGATCAGAATATTTTGGACAAATTCTTCCGCGCTCTGGCTGGCAAACGGCCAGTCAAAATTTAAAGAAAATAAATAATCGACGCCGAAGGCTTCAAGGCGTTGAGCTTTAAGGGCGGCCGTAGTTAATCTTCCGGGTGGTTGATCAGGTTGGAATAAGCGGCGCGGATGTGGTTCGAAAGTCAAAACGCCGAATTTTTTATTTTCTGCCGCGGCAATTTTTTTTGCCTGTGCCAATAATGCCTGATGCCCCAAATGAACACCGTCAAAATTACCAATGGCGATAACGCCGCCTTTGGCACTTTGGTCAATATTATCCAGCGTGTTATAAATTTGCATCTTTTTGATCTACCAGATGTAGCACTGTATCGGCAAGCCTCTCGAAATGGGCCTTATCAAAATCCGCTGCTACATTGGCCGTTTGTTTTGTCATCTGCATTTGCGGGGGCAGGTCGGCATCACTCAGCGGGGCATATTGATTGTAATAATCCGTAGGGAAACGAAAATCCCACCATTCGGCAGGCAGCGGAAGAAAAGCAAAGCCAAGGGCATTGGCACTGCTCATAAAAGCCTCTTCCAAAATTTTTCTGTTAGTCAAAATCTCTTCAGAAAATCCGTCATAATTTCTGGCAGAGCTGGGTTCCATATGGTCAAACGGCGTGCCCATATCCACTTCTTCACTATTTGTATCAAGAACGCGAACATCAATCGCCATGCCGCGTGGATGACCGCCATG
>DAOPJS010000116.1:0-4753 GCA_035399785.1 Alphaproteobacteria bacterium | reverse complement strand
TACGGCGGTCTTCGTGGGTGTTCTTGGCAGTCATAGCGATGTCATATAAAGAAATCAGGCAGGAAAAACCAGCCTAATTCTTTGCCTCCTCCACTTGCAGGCGCATTTCCTCCAGCTCCAGCCAGCGCTCTTCCGCGGTTTTCAGGCGTTCACTTACCCGCACCAGCCTATGGGTTAACTCGTGAAACCCTTCGGGATCACGGTTATAAAAGCCGCCATCGGATAATTGCTCGTTCATCTGCGCAATATCTTCTTCCATTTTTTCAATTTTTTCGGGAAGCTGCTGCAATTCACGGTGCAGATTATAGCTAAGCTTTTTCGGTGCTTGTTTTATGGGTTCGACATTTGTCGTTTTTTTATTTTTAATCTCAATTTTTTCTTCGCTTTTTTCAGAACCGTTGCGCGCTTCTAAATAGTCACTATAACCACCGATATATCCTTCAACATCAGCATCGCCCTCAAAAGCCAAAACCTTGGTAACCGTCTGATCCAGAAAATCTCGGTCATGCGATACAACAATCAAGGTTCCTTTATAATTGATTAACATCTCTTCCAGCATATCGAGCGTATCCATGTCCAGATCATTGGTCGGCTCATCCAAAATCAGACAGCTCTTCGGATTGGCCAGAATTTTTGCCAGCATCAAACGGTTTTTCTGACCACCTGATAAGGTACGCACCGGTTGATGCACGTCGGAAGGATCAAACAGAAAATCTTTTAAATAGGCGCAAACATGGCGCTGCTTGCCCATCACATCAACATAATCGCCGCCGCCGGGGCAGAGTGTTTTATGCATCGATTTATCAGGGTCAAGGTCACTGCGCTTTTGATCAAAGTATGAAAATTCCAGCTCTTTACGCCGTTTTACGCGCCCCATATCAGGCTCGATCTCACCGATTAACAACTTCAAGAAAGTTGTTTTTCCTGATCCGTTTTTACCCAGCAAGCCGATACGGTCGCCGCGGATAATCCGCATATTAAATTTTTCGAGAATTTTTTTCTCGGCGCCGTGTTCATCGGTAAAACTTTTATGGACGTTATAAAATTCAGCAACAATTTTGGAAGATGTTTCGGTATCTTTTTGTTCAGGCAAAGCCACTTTTGAGACCACGCGGCGGAAGGCAGCCTGATCATTTTTTAATTGCTCGCGCATAATCTTGACCTGTTCCAAACGGCGGACGTTGCGCTTGCGGCGGGCTTTGACGCCGCGGCTGGCCCATTCCACTTCCTGCGCGACAATGGCTTTACGGTTTCTCAGCTCCCGCTCTTCCTGCTCCAACAGCATGGTCGACCATTCTTCAAAATCGGCAAACCCCTTCGGGCTGACTTTTAACTTTCCGCGATCAAGCCAGAAAACCTTATTCGTGACATTCGATAAAAACGTTCGGTCGTGTGAAATACACAGCACCGTGCCGCGATACGCCTTCAGATAGTTTTCCAGCCACTCAATCGCCTCCAGATCAAGATGGTTTGTCGGCTCATCCAACAGTAAAATATCAGGCTCTTCCACCAGCGCCCTTGCCAACCCTGCACGGCGAAGCTGTCCACCCGATAAATCCGTCATTTTATCCTTCGGGTTTAACTGCAGGGCGGCGGCCACCGTATCAACCTTATAGGCGTAAAGCGCCGCTTCCTCTTCCTTGATCTCTTCAAAAATATAATCAAAGACGGTTTCACCTTTTTTCGGAATAATATCCTGATGCAGATATCCGATGGTGACACCCTGTTCCTGCCAGCGCTCCCCCGCGTCCAGATCACGGCGACCGGTAATAATATCCATCAGCGTCGTTTTCCCCGCACCGTTCTTCCCGACAAGCGAAATTTTGCTGCCTTGATGGATATTGAATGATAAATCTTCGAAGACGATTTTATCGCCATACGCGATCGTTGCGTCTTTGACGCTGAGCATGAGGGGCGCGGCCATGACTTAAATCTCTTCTTTTTCGGCGCGGTCTTCGGCCAGCAATTGATCGTAAACATCCATTGTGCGGCTGACCACACTATCAACATGGAAATCTTCTTCCATGCGTCTGCGCCCCGCTGCGCCGTAACAATGGCGGCGCTCCGGATCTTCAATCAGTTTTTTAATCGCTAATGCCAGATCTGTCGGACATTGCGGCAAGACAAGCTCACCATTCACCTCATGCTCCACCGCTTCACGGCATCCCGGTGCGTCGCAGGTGATAATCGGGCGGCCGATGGAGGCCGTTTCCAACAAGACTTTCGGCACCCCTTCTCCGTAATAGGACGGCAACACCACCATCATACAACGGGTCAGCAGATCAGGCATATCCGAACATTGCCCCAGCCATTCAATCGCGCCTTCGGCATGGGCCGCGTCCATTTCTGCTTTGCTGATGGAACGCGCATTATCAGGATAAACATTTCCTGCCACCTGAAACCGCGCTTTAATTCCTTCCTCTTTCAGAATACGCGCCGCGGCAATAAAATCGGTAATCCCTTTTTCCCGCATCAGGCGCGAAGTAAACAAAATAATCGGCTCTTCGTCTGTTTCTTCATAAGGGGTATAAGGAAATTCCTTCAGATCAACGCCGGAGCCGCGAATAATCGTGGTACGATCTTCTTTCACAATTCCTGCCTGCAACATCGCGTTTCTGTCATCGGGATTTTGGAAGATGATAAATTTTCCCTTCCCGCCAAATGCAAATTTAATCAGCGGCAGCGCCAGCAGACGCAGCATTTTCATCTTCAATCCCGGCGCCGTATAAAGGCTTCCCAAGCCCGCAACGGTAAAAGTCACAGGTTTATAGCCGATAAGACGCGTGGCCAACCCAACATAAAATGCCGTGCGCAAGGTGATGGCATGAATGATATCGGGCTGGGTTTCCTTCACCAATTTAATCATTGCCCGAATTTGTATCAGCTGGCTTATCGGGTTAATCGAACGCCCCATCTTGGGCAGACCATGACCGATGACACCCATTTTTTTCAGTTTCGGATCTTCATCGGCGCTGTGCGTTGCCAGATGTAACTCCCAGTCGCGCTTTAGTATTGCATCCGCCAAAGGCAGGCGATGTGACCAAAACCAATCAATATGGTTCAGGATCATTAAAAAGCGGGTTTGTCTGTCTTTTGTGTCTGTCATGCGGCCTGTTTAGCATTTTTTATGACGTCGGCAAAATCATGGTCAATCATACGGCCGACACCTTCCGCCAGACTATATTGCGCGACAAAGCCATCGGATCGGACCTTATCGGCATTGACGGTCGTATCGGCGCAGAATTTCTGCACACGGATCGAGCTGATCGGCAGGGTTTTGCCGGTGATCTTAGCCAGCACATCAAAGGCATAACCCGCCCCCATACCGATACTATACGGTAAAGAGAATTTCGGTTTTTGCAGATGAAGGCCTTCATATATGACGTCGGTTAATTCATTGGTGGTGAAGTCGGGCTTATCGGCATAATTGAATATCTCGACACCGTTTCTCGCCTTCAGACAATATTTCAGGAACGCCGCCACATTCCCGACATAGGCCATGGATTTTTTATTTTCGCCGTTGCCGATCATTAAAAATTTGCCGCGGGAAATCTGGTTAATCAAGGTGTGAACATTACCGCGGTTATTTTCACCGAAGACAACAACAGGACGAATAATCGTCGCTTTATGATCCTGATTTTTTTCTGCCCATTTTTTTAAATGCTCTTCCGCTTCCAGTTTACTTTTGCCGTAATCGTTAAACGGATTAACGGGAGCACTCTCATCTGGGGATCCGACATTCAATCCATAGACGGCAACGGTACTGGTAAAAATAATATGTTTGACATTATTTATTTCGGCGGCTTGTACGACATTTTGGGTTCCCTGTCCGTTTGTATCGTAATAAATCGAACGCGGGAAAACGTCATCACGATGCGCGGCGGCCAGATGATAGATCACCTCACATCCCGCGCAGGCGGCGTTCAATTTATCCTGATACAAAATATCGATCGGCTGATCATGGGCGATATCGATAATGACAATCTCATGCCCGTCGGCGCGCAGTTCCTGTATCAGGCGCGTGCCGATAAATCCCGATCCTCCCGTAATGGCAATTTTCATTTTAAATAACTATTTGTTTATTTCATCCAGCGCTCAACCCAAGCCTGAAACATCAGGGCAGACCATAAATGTTTTGGCGCTTCTTGCAAAGGGGCACCTTGCTGAAAATCCTGCCACTGCTTTGTCACCAGATCCGCGTCTAAAAACCCCTGTTTCTTCAGGGTTTCATAGCTCAAAAGGTCATCTGCCCAGCCCTTTAACGGGCCGCGAAGCCACTCCGCCAGCGGCACGGAAAAGCCCATTTTCGGGCGTTCAAAGAGAGATTCGGGAATATGGCGCTTTAGCACCTGCCGCAACAGCCATTTTCCTTGGCCGCCGCGTACCTTCATCTTCATCGGTAACTGCCAGCTATATTCCGCCAGTTTATAATCCATGAGCGGGGCCCGTGCCTCCAGCGCCACAGCCATGCTGGCACGGTCGGTCTTGACCATCAGATCATTGGGGCGATAGGCCAGCGTATCCCCGAAAATCATTTTTTCTGCAAAACTTAACCCTTGCGGCCAAAATTTATCATCGGTCAGCGGAATTACAGGCTCATGCGCATTCAAAACCACTGCGCTGTCCTTCGGCCAACTACTGACCAGAGCGTCATAAATATCGCCGGCGTTTTTATAGCCCATTAACTTGAGGGCCCGTTTAACTTGCATCCCGTAATGGGGACTGCTTGATTTAAGCGCACCGTAGAATGATT
>DAOPJS010000115.1:0-4759 GCA_035399785.1 Alphaproteobacteria bacterium | reverse complement strand
AGGACGCGTTCAATGTAAGGGCGGACAATCTCACGCACATCTGACTGTGACAGGCTGTCGGCATGCTGCGTTGAGACAACGACAGATGCAGCCTTTACAGGTTTACCGTCTTTATAAATAAGAGAGACCTGTGATTTTGAATCTGGACCAAGCTTATCAGCCAATGCCCCATCATGGCGTGCTTCGGACAATGCACGAAGAATATCATGTGAATACTGAATAGCCGCAGGCATCAACGAGTCAGTTTCCTGACAGGCATAACCGAACATGATCCCCTGATCACCGGCGCCTTCTGCATCAACGCCCTGCGCAATATCAGCAGATTGCGAATGCGCACGAATATCAAAGCGGGCAGTCTTCCAGCTGAATCCCTTTTGGTCATAGCCAATTTTTTTGATAACGCCGCGTGCGATATCTTCCATCTCTTCCGGTGTGATACTGTCAGGACCGCGGGTTTCGCCAAAAATTCCGACATAGTCAGTTGTTACAGCGGTTTCAATCGCCACGCGAGATTGTGGATCACCCGCCAAAAACGCATCAACAATCGCATCTGAAATCTGGTCACAGATTTTATCCGGGTGACCTTCGGAAACAGATTCACTGGTAAAGGTGTAATCTTTGACGGCGGTGTGATGTAGGGGATGAGCTTCCATTGCAGGGGCTTTCGCTGTTTGTGCTGACATAATTGAACTTTCCGTTTTAATTTCTTCGGTAAAAAGGGGAGATTAATCGCAAAAGGTAAGGGAATCAAGCCTTTTCAGGCGTCAGTCCTTCATATTTTGGGCCATGCTTTTGACCAGATTCAGCAGGTTTTTGCGCAGCTTCGGATCATCCAGAGAATAATAGACTTTCAGTAATTCATCGGTTTCTTTTTGGGTGACCAGATTGCTGTCATCGTATCCTGTTATTGCGGCTTGAGGATTGTCTGACAGAGCATTTTCCTGTCCATATCCTGCTATAAAACTGTCGAGGGAGACCTTCAGAAACTGGCTTACCTCAACCATTTTGCCGTAGCTGATGCGATTTGTGCCGTTTTCGTATTTTTGCACCTGTTGAAAGGTTACGCCCAGCTTGGCCGCCAGATCTTCCTGCGTCATACCCTTTTGCTTACGGATTTGCTTCAGGCGGTCCCCGACATATTGGTCTATGCCTTGGGCGCGGCCTTTTTTCTTATCCTGATCGACGCGATCTATGGTGGCTTGTTTTATCATGCAATACGAAAACTATCAGGACGTGCAATCGTATGCAAGAAAACAATTAAGGGTTGTATTGTAACAGTTATAAGAAAACAGAGCTTCTGACTATGAAAAACGCTTTTTTCTCAAGGCTAAAGCCAAGAGTAGACATAACAAAACCGTCCCGATGAACAGCCTGTCACCATGCACGCTATAGTATGTTTTTTCGGGTGTTTTAAGCGGCAGGGGAACGACCACGCTGCCTTCCTCCATCAAGTTGATCTTGCTGATAACCCGTCCATAGGCATCGGCCAATCCTGAAATACCTGTATTGGCCGAGCGGATGACAGGAATTCCCTGCTCAATAGCGCGGTATTTAGCGTGTTGGAAATGCTGATAAGGCCCCGGACTGTCGCCATACCATGCATCATTCGTGATGGTCAGAATATAATCGGGGCGGGGCTGAGATTTATTGACGGCATGATTGGGAAAAATAACTTCGTAGCATATCAACGGACTGAAGCTTGGGTAGCCTTCAACTTCGATTGTCTGGGGACCTTTACCTTTGGTAAATCCTGAAAAACCGCTAATGGCCTTGATCGGAATAAATTTTTGAAAAGGGATATATTCGCCAAAAGGCACCAGATGGCTTTTGGAATACAGATGCTTTGGCGGGTCACTATTTTTCCAAGCAATAAGGGCATTATAATAGGCGGTCGGGTTTTCTTCGACCTTTAACGCCCCTGTCAAAAGCAAGCCATCGTTATTCAGAAAAGTGGCAATACGTTCACGGGCGGCCGGCATATTTAAAAGAGCAGGGGGCATAGCCGTTTCAGGCCAGATATAAATGTTTTTTTCTCCGTTCATATAGGCTGCTGAAAGCTTTATATGCTTATCGAAATTTGTGCCGATATTCTCTGACTTCCATTTTTCTGCTTGGGCAATATTGGGCTGGACGATTTCAATTAAAACACCTTTTACCGCTTCTTTTGATGCTTTCACCAGTCGAAACACACCGAATTCATAAATCGTAATCATGGATAAAATTACAAAAGACGTGACGGCGATTTTAGATTTTGATTGGCAGGCCAGATATCCCAGTGACGCCCCCCAAATAACCGTCAGGAATGTCAGGCCATACGGACCGAAAAGGCTGAGCGATTGCAGCATCGGCAAAACTGATGACCAGCCATAACCATATAAATTCCATGGAAATCCGGTAAAAACATAGCCACGGACATATTCGGAAATAGTCAGCAAAACACAAAAGCCGAGAAACCCTGCGGGTGTATTTTTAGGAAAAAGGATATGGGCAATGGTTACATAAAGCGCCGTGAATAATGACAGTAATGTCGGCAGTGCGATCACCGCGAGTGGCCAGACCCATTTGTAATCATTGCCCTCAACCAGTAAAGCATTACCGATCCAGTTCAGCCCCGTGACAAAATATCCGATGGCAAAGATAAAAGCCGTCGCAAAGACCTGCTTTTTATTTTTGGCGGCCGCATAAAGAAAATAAAACAGCCCCAGACACGGAAACATCAAAAACCACATGTCGTGGGGTGCCTGCATAAAAGACAGGCCAATTCCTGCCAATAAAGCTAGCGTCAGGCGCAGGAAAAAATTCGCCCCCCAAAGAGCGCTTCGGCAGGTTTCAAAATTTTTTAAAAGGGTCATGGAGTGTTGTTGTCTTGTTCCGGAATATTGCGGATGCGCAGTGTATTGACGCGGCGTTGGTCCGCATCGAGGATTTCAAAAACCATTCCTGAATCATGTTTGATGACTTCGCCGCGGGCTGGGATACGACTGGCCGTATAGAAAACAAGACCGCCAAGTGTATCTACTTCTTCGCGTTCTTCCTCACTAAGGATTTCGCCATAGCTTTCTTCAAATTCCTCAATGTCAAAACGGGCATCGACCGTAATTGATCCATCGGGGTTTTGTTTTATTTGCGGTGCGGCGTCGGTATCAAATTCATCATCGAATTCTCCGACGATTGCTTCTATCAAATCACCTATTGTTGCCAGACCGTCGATACCGCCGTATTCGTCAATCACCATGACCATGTGTTTTTTATCGGTTTGCATTTTCAGCAAAAGATCCAAAACAGGAAGGGAAGGAGAGACAATCGGCACGGGGCGGATCATCGTGCGGATATTTAATTCTTTTTTTGCCGCCAGCACGGAAAGAATATCCTTGATGTGCACCGTCCCCAAAATATCGTCCAGTGTTTCACGATAGACGGGAATACGGCTGAATTGTTTTTCCGCCAGCAATTCCATCAGATTTTCCTGAGAGGCGTTTACTTCAATCGCAGCGATATCGGCGCGCGGAATCATGACATCAGTTACGGTTGTATCGCGTAATTTCAAAACATTCGAAATCAACGCCCGTTCATGTGCGGCTATAGAAGGGCTGTCCTTATCTTCATCCAGCTCTTCGATATATTCCTCGATCGCTTCACGTAAAGAATCACTGCCATGGCGTGGTTTCACCACCATGTGTTTCAGCCTTGAAAGCAGGCCGTCATCCTTATTGGATCCGTTTTCGTGATTTTTGGGCTGCGTGTTTGCATTCCCGCCATTAGCATTGGCGGGATTACTACTCGACGGGTCTTCTGGGTCGTTTGTCATCATCTTCAACATATTGGGGATTATAGGCCATAATCCGTTTCTGTGTAAGGGTTTTGTACCCCTAATTTCTCCAAAATCCTGATTTCCAGCGTTTCCATGTCCGTGGCCTCGTCATCTGTCTGGTGATCATAGCCCAAAAGATGCAAAACTCCATGTACAGTCAGGTGCTTGACGTGATCCAGCAGGAATTTTCCCTGCTCGAAAGATTCACGCTCTATCGTCTGATAAGCCAGAATAACATCGCCAAGATTAAGTACCCCTTCGGGCGGCGGCGGATCATCGCCATCCAAGCTGGCGAATGTCAAAACATTGGTCGGTTTGTCCTGATTTCTGTATTCTCTGTTTAAGACCTGCACCAGATCATTATTGGCGAGGACGATACTCACCTCGAAATCACGTCCCATTGCGGCTTTTGGAATAATGGCGTTCACTAAGGTGGTTTGCGCCGTAATATTGATGATGTTTTTTACATCCCCCATGGTTTCCCATACAGGATCCTGCACAGAAATATCTATCTGCGGCGGCCGGCGTTTAGTTGCGGTTTCTAAAGTCATGCTTATCGTAGGCTTCAATAATTTTGGTCACCAGTTTATGACGCACAACATCCTTGGCGTCAAAGTGAATAAAGGGCACTTCGGGCACGTGACTTAAAATGCTCATCGCCTCTTTAAGGCCGCTTTGAGTTCCCGGCGGCAAGTCAATCTGCGACGGGTCACCCGTAATCACCATCCGTGTGCCTTCGCCCATACGGGTCAGGAACATTTTCATCTGCATCGAAGTTGTGTTTTGCGCCTCATCCAACACTACAAAGGCATTGCGCAAGGTTCGCCCCCGCATAAAGGCGAGGGGGGCAATCTCAATATCACCCTTTTCAATTTTCTTCGGAATTTCTTCCCCCGGCATCATATCGTGCAGGGCATCATAAATAGGACGTAAGTAGGGGTTAATCTT
>DAOPJS010000114.1:0-4791 GCA_035399785.1 Alphaproteobacteria bacterium | reverse complement strand
TTTATGCTGGTTGGTCTTATTATGGTTGTTTTTATCGCCGGGTTTTTACTTCAGTTTCCGTTGAAAGCGCTGGTCAAAAAATCAACAAAATCTGCCGAAGCCAAGCACGGTATTTTAATTGAGAGTATTCACGGTTTGGAAACCATTAAAGCCGTCGGTGCAGATGGGCGTATGCGGGCAAAATATGGCCGTTATCTTGCGGAAAATTCGAAATATTCCCAAGGGTCACGCTTTGTTTCAGGAATGGGCGTTAATATTTCAAGCTGGATACAGCAAACCGCATCCATTTTTGTTGTTTTGTTTGGCATGTATCTGGTCAAGGACTCCCAAATGAGTGTTGGCGCTCTAATCGCTTGTGTGCTTTTAGGCGGCCGTGCAATTGCCCCCATCGGACAGGTGGCAAATTTGATGAGCCGCTATCATGGTGCCAGAACCGCATTAAACACTTTAAATGATATCATGGGAAAACCTGTCGAACGTCCGGCGAAAACACAGTTTTTACACCGTCCGGATTTAAAAGGAAAAATTACTTTTCGAAAAGTTTCTTTTGTTTATCCGCATACAAACCGAAATGTTTTGGACGCCGCAAGTTTCATTATCAATGCAGGTGAGAAAGTCGGCGTTATCGGGCGTATCGGCTCAGGGAAAAGTACGCTCGCGCGGCTTGCTATGGGTCTTTATGATCCATCAGAAGGGACAATCCTTGTTGATGATACGGATTACCGTCAGATTGATCCCGCGGATTTAAGACGTAATGTAGCCTATATTGCGCAGGATGTTGTTTTGTTTAATGGTACCGTGCGGGACAATATTACAATCAGCGTTCCTCATGCCAGTGAGGAAGCCATTTTAGAGGCGGCAAAAGCCGCCGGTGTTCATGATTTCATCTCTAATCATCCTATGGGATATGACGCCCCCGTAGGTGAGCGCGGAGAAGGGCTTAGCGGTGGACAGCGCCAATGTGTGGCGCTTGCCCGGGCAATGTTGTTGAAGCCGAATATTTATATTTGTGACGAGCCGACAAATGCGATGGATATTCAGGCAGAAGCAGCCTTTACCAGGCATATTCAGGAACAGGTAAAAGATAAAACATTGCTTTTGATTACCCATCGTCAGCATCTTTTAAGTCTTGTTGACAGAATAATCCTGATTGATCAGGGACGTGCTATTATGGATGGCCCCAGAGATAAAGTGTTGCAGGCAATTGCAGCTGGGCAAATTGAAGTTCCGAAAGAGTCATAGGCAGGAAAATACAGAATGTCTGATACGGATTTTATGGAAGAACTGGAAGCGGCGACGAGGTTAAGACCTTCGGAAAGCTCGCATATGATGCTGATTGCGATTGCCTCATTGATTGCCGCCTTTATCATTTGGTCCAGCTTTTCTGAAATTGAAGAAATCACCCATGGCACCGGACAGGTTGTACCGACACAGGAAATTCAGGTGGTGCAAAGCCTTGAGGGTGGTATTCTTTCCGAACTTCTGGTGCGGGAAGGGGATCAAGTTAAAAAAGATCAGATATTATTGAAGGTCAGTGATGTGGCTTTCGCTTCGGAAGAACGTGGTGTAGAGGCAAAGTCACTTTCTTTGAAGGCAAAGAAAGCAAGGTTAGAAGCGGAAGCGCAGGGAAAACAGTTGGAACTGCCTCAAGAGATTATTGAAAAATTTCCTGACATCGCCCGTAACGAAGAAGCACTGTATAGATCCCGCCAGCAAGAGTTAAGCAATGCCAAAGCAATTCTTGATAACAAGATAAACAGTGCGCAGGCAGAACTTTCGGAAGTGCGGGCAAAAATTAATCGTCTTTCAGAAAGTCGTAAGCTTCTTAATCAAGAGTTATCTATTACGAAGGAAATGGTTGCCAAAAAAGCTGTTCCAAAGCTGGAGGAAATCAGACTGAACCGTGAGCTGGCGGATATCTCCGGACAAATACGTGAAGCGAGTGAGAAAAAAGGCGGTTTGGAAGCAGAACTGCGCGGCGCCGAGAAAGAACGCAAAGATCGGGAAGATAAGTTTAAAAGTCAGGTGCTGGGTGAATTAAATGATATTGAAAGTCAGATATCACAAATAGGGGAAAGCTTAACAGCCATTGGTGACCGTGTATCGCGTACAGAAATCCGTTCTCCTGTTGATGGGATTGTAAATAAAATCATGATTAAGACAATTGGCGGTGTTATAGAGCCGGCGATGCAGCTTGTCGAGATTGTGCCGCTGGATGACGATTTGAAGATTGTTGCCCGTGTGACGCCGCAGGAAATTGCTTTCTTGAGACCGGGGCAGGATGTGAATATCAAAATCTCAGCTTATGATCCGCAGCGTTACGGATCATTGAAGGGAAAACTTATTCGAATTGGTGCCAATAGCGGCGCAGACCGTGAAGGAAATGTTTTCTTTGAGATTGAGGTTGAGGCAAATAAAAATTACCTGGGCACAAAAGAAAATCCATTGCCGATAACTCCCGGGATGGTGGCGCAAACTGAAATCATTACAGGAAAAAGAACAATCCTGAGTTACTTAATGAAACCTGTTTTAAGAACCCGTGATAAAGCCTTTACCGAACGATGATTAAGTTTATTTCGAATAAATGGGTTCATGTTTTTATCCTGATATCATTGTTATTCGGCGCCGTTTTTTTTAGCGGAAAAGACGCGGAGATCAGGAAGAGATTTCAAAATTTTATTTTTGACAGTTATAACAAAATATATCAAAGACCTGCGGGAAATGATGTTGTCATCATTGATATTGATGAAAATTCCTTGCGAAAAATAGGTCAATGGCCATGGCCCCGTGATATTGTTGCCGATCTGATTACTAAATTGGATAAACTTGGTGCAAAGGTCATTGCCTTTGATATGGTTTTTGCCGAAGAAGACAGAACCTCCCCTAAATATGTGGTCGCCCGTTTACCTGATGATGAAACCTATGATGAGATAAAACAGAAAATCATCCAGCTTCCTGACAATGACCATATTTTTTCTCAGGCCATTAGAGACGCCGGAAATATCGTTACAGGTTTTACTAGCGCAAAGCCAAACGAAACACGCCGCCTACCGACAGAGCCCGCGCCACCGACATTTTTATTAAAAGATAAAGAAAATCTTGTCAGGAATCCAAAAGACTGGCGAAATGGCTTAGCAACAAATCTTCCCATTTTTTCTAAAATGGCGGCAGGTAACGGCCATTTTATGGCAACACCTGATAATGACGGTATTATTCGTAAGGTTTCCCTGCTGGCACGCTATGTTCCGCCGCAAATTTCCGATTCAGATGTTAAGTTATATCCGTCCTTAGCATTGGAAGCGCTCAGAGTCTCCATATCGCCCAAAGCAAGAATGATTGTGAGGGCAGTGAAGGAGAAAAAAATACTGGATTTGGGTTATCAAATAAAAATAGGTCAGTATGAAATCCCTGTTGGGGAGGATATGAAGTTTAATGTCTATTATCGAAATATTGACAAAGAAAAAGAATATATTCCGGCTCACTTCATTTTAGAAGATATCAACCACGCTGATATTGAGAAGAAAATTAAAGACAAAATTGTTTTTATCGGAACCAGTACGGAAGGGTTAAAAGATATTCGTTCTACCCCTCTAACGCCTTTTGTTCCCGGTGTGGAAGTTCACGCCAATGTTGTTGAGCAGATTTTACAGGGAGATTTTTTAAAGCGTCCGGCTTTTATTGACGGGTTGGAAGCGTGGATTATTTTGGTTTCAGGTTTGCTTATTATCCTTCTGACACCATTGATTAATATTTTATGGCTGGGGATTTTAACGGTGGTCCTAATTGGTGCAATGTTTGCGGGGTCATGGTATGGCTATACGAATCTGGGGTTGTTACTTGATCCTGTCTATCCCAGCCTTATCTTGTTTTTACTTTTTGTTGGTTCATCCTTACTCAGTTATCTACGATCCGAGATCGACCGCCGTCAGGTTAAAAA
Source organism: Alphaproteobacteria bacterium (assembly GCA_035399785.1). Taxonomy (GTDB): domain Bacteria; phylum Pseudomonadota; class Alphaproteobacteria; order Micavibrionales; family Micavibrionaceae. The sequence continues at coordinate 854 of DAOPJS010000114.1, read as the reverse complement.
TGCATTCGGGCATTATATCTCTCCCGTCTTTATGGAAGAGCTGACCAAAAATCCTGATAAGTTGAAATTAGGAGGAGAGGTTAGGGAGCTGACCGTTATGTTTACTGATATTCGTGGATTTACCAATATTTCAGAGAGTCTTTCTCCCGAGCGTTTAATTCAATTGATGAATGAATTTTTGACGCCTATGTCAGATTTAGTGATGCAAAGCCGCGGAACGATCGATAAATATATGGGCGATGCCATGATGGCTTTCTGGAATGCACCATTGGATGACCCTGATCATGCCAATCAAGCATGTCTTACGGCGTTGAGTATGAATAAGGCATTGGAGCCGATCAATGCCCAATTGAAAAAAGAAGCAGAGGCATTGGGCAAAGAACCATTGGTTCTGAGCGCAGGTATCGGCATTAATACCGGTGATTGTTCCGTAGGTAATATGGGGTCAAAACAGCGTTTTGCCTATTCCGCTTTGGGAGATACGGTTAATCTGGCATCAAGGCTGGAGGGGCAGACAAAGACATATGGTGTTGATACGCTGATCGGCGAGAATACCTATAGGCAGGTGACAAATCTGGCGATGTTGGAACTGGATTTGATACAGGTTATCGGACGCGATAAGCCCGTAAAAGTTTATACCTTGATCGGAGATGCCGACACAGCACAAGATAGTAGTTTTAAGAAATGGCAGGCAGCGCATAACGGTATGCTCGCGGCTTATCGTATTGCCGATGTTGATTGTGCCGCGCAGGATTGCACGGAGGCCAGAGAATTGGCAAATGGCCGATTGGAAAAGTACTATGATCTATATATGGATCGGATTATAGAGATAACAAAAAACCCGCCACCGGAAG
>DAOPJS010000113.1:0-4800 GCA_035399785.1 Alphaproteobacteria bacterium | reverse complement strand
TATCATTCGCATCGGTATCCAGCGGCAGAATAAGCGTGAGCGAGCGCAAAATCTGCGTGTACATGATAAAATTATCATACAGGGTAATCAGATTTTTTTGCTCCGCCGTCCATGATGCCTCAGATGTATCCAACAAAGTTTTGATGGTCTCTTCCTTGCTTTGCACCGCACGCGCTACATCCATATAGCTGTATAATTTATCGCTTTTTTCCGGCAGGCCGAGCCTATCGCCGTCAAAAATTTTAAACAGCGGTTTTTCAACTGCGCCCGCCGGGTCAAATAAACTTTCGGCCAGCCACCGGCTTGCACTTTGATTGTCCAGATGATCTTTCCCAGAAAAAGTTTTCAGCATCACCCGCGCAAAACTATCCAGCGGCTTGACCCGCCCCGCATGCAATACGGGTAGGGTTGAAAAGGACAGCATGTTTAAATCGTCTTGCTGTTTTGCACTGGCTTGTAACGGCAGGAGGGATAAGGCTAAAAACAGGAGCAGGGTGAGGCGCATTACTTAATCCCCTTTATCCATTGCAAACGGATGACCAGATGCACTAACAAACCGGCAAAAATAATCAATGTTGAAATATAGGGAAAAAGCCAGCCGACATTTTTTACTACGCTCAAAACCGTGACTTCGATATCCTCACGTTGTTCGAAAGAAGACTGGTAAACCGTATAGCCTTTATAACGCAGCGGTTCATTCATGCTGATCATCACCGGCCATGACAATTTCCCATCCTGCACGATTAAATCGGATTCATATTCGCGTGCCTTGGTGGTTCCGGGATAATCAATCTTGCGAAAATCCTTCAGCTGGATGGAAAACGGCAACGGTGTTTTGGCGCGTTGTAACTTGATTTCAATTTCTTTACCATCGACGGTAAAGACCGGGTTTTTCGGAATGTCTTCCATAACGATATAGGTGCCCGGTGGATTTTCTTTTGGCGCTTCGTTAAGTGCAAAAATCAATCCTGAAAAATTGGCTTCAACATTTTTATCCGGTGGAATGGGAAATAACTCCATATTCACGGCCAGCCCCTGCAGGTCTTGATATTTTCCACTGGGTGCGCGGGCGGAACAGTTCTGGCAGGCTTCTAATATATTAAGATTCAATCCTGAAAAATCGATGCTTTGTCCTACCTTGATATCATCAAAATTGATGATTTTTTCATCGCGCCCGTCGACCGAAAAAACCAACTGGCGGGTTTTATAATCCGACACACTGTTAACGCTTTGGCCTTCGGGGATAATCATAAATCCTTCACGGCTCAGGGCAGAAGTCACCATCCCGCCCAGCAGTAAAAGCAAAACACCCAAATGCGTCAGGATAATTCCTGACTCGCGAAAATTCCACTTGCTGAAAAAAACAAACTTGATGATCAGTGACAGGAAAATCAAACCGATAGTGGTGAGGCCGCCGGGGGTCGGCACGGGGCCGATCCAGGCAATCACCGAATTGAAATATTTTTCGGTCGCGGCATGCAATCCCAATTGCTTCTGCGTGACAGTTCCTAAAATAATCAAGACCATCAACCACGGCAGGGCAAAAAACAAAATATCGGGCTTTGCCAGATAGGCGGCAAATTCCTTGATGTTGCGCGGGTGTAAGTCCTTGAAATTCATAGCCATCCTTCTAATGCGGATGGGCGGATTATTCAATGATTATCCGATATAGACGATAAAACGGAAATTATTTGCTTTGATATTCGGCCAAGGCGGCGTTGGAACGGCGCTGGCGCTCCATCATCATCTTGATCAGGGCACGCAGCATCGGGTCACACAAGCGGATTTTGGCATCCAGAATATCAGGCGTAATCTTGATCACGGTGGTTTCTTCTGCGGCCGTCACGGTGGCGCCATAGTCAGAGCCCTTGAAAAGCGCGGTTTCGCCGAAAATCTGGTCTTCGCCCAGCTCGGCCAGTTCGACGGTTTTGCCGTCTCTTTCCATAGTAACTTTGACTTTACCGCTTTCAATCAGGAAGGCTTCCATGGCGGGCTCCCCCTGTTCAATGATGACGCGGCCTTCGGGATAGATAAATGTTTCGTACGATTCGCTCATGGACTTAAGAATAATATGAACAATGGGGTACGTCTATAGTTTGATAAGACAAAGAATATCGGCGAAAGTTTTACAGTCGGAGGGCTTGCTGTGACAGTCCTTCAAATAAAACCTGCTGAAAGTCCTGATTGATTTGCTTGATGAAGGAATGATGGGGAATAAGTCCGATATCATCCAGCAAGCACGCCATCGCCATCATATAGGCATTGGCGGGGTGCTGGCGCATTTCATGATTTAACCGCATATAACAATCGCTGTTGCCTGCCAAACCCTGCAACCAATCGCCAATAACTTTCGGGCGATAAGCTTCGGGGTGATACGCCGTGATGAACGCTTTACCGCCTTTGTCACCGACATTTATTTTGGCGCTGACGACTTTTTCTTCCCCTGTGCCCAATGTAATTTTTGATAGGGGGGTGGCGCCTATTTGAAGAAGCTCTTGCTCACACATCCCATTTCCGCCCCAGTATAGGGCAGGGAATTTCAGGTCACGTTGCAGATGCTGTACTTCGATAAAAGCGGCGGAATTCGCCGTCCCGTCATAGGGCATGGCAACGGGCAGGCTGCCGCGTGCCGTGGCATTAAAAAAGCGCAGACCTCTGCCTTTTGCTTGTATTTGACCTGAAAACTCAATGTCGGGAAAGGCGGCGTAAGAGCCCATACAAACGCCGGTATAGATACCGCCGTTTCTTGTATAATCTTCAATATTTCGAAGTCCTTCTTCACCAAGGGCTTGTCTGACCTGTGTAAAACGTCCGCCGCCCATAACAAACATGGTGACCTGATCAGGTGACAAGCGGGAACCTTCTTTGATTTCTTTCGCACTGATAAAGGAAATGTCGACGCCGAAATTTTGCAGGGCTTCGTTTAAGGCGCGGTATAAGTTATTAGCGCTGAAAGTAGAGGCACCTTCGGAAACTTCACCTCTAAAAATCAGTATCTTCATAAGCTCACCCTCTGGCTTGTTTCAAGATATCATCAAAAGGCAGGTTTTGCAGTGCGCCCATCTTTTGCACGAGCACGGACTTTATAGAATTCTCATCAGGGTTGTCAAAATCATAATTTCTGAATGTTTTTTCTGATACTTCAAAATGGACGCCTGACAGTATGGCAAGCCCCTCTCCATAGCGGCAGGAAATAATGGCGGGTGGCCGGCCATCACTCTCCGCATAGGAAGAATAAATCTTAAACTCTGCCTTATCATTCGGAACAAAATAACATCCGCCCCAGTAGAAAACAGGATGCGCGTGATTGTCGATCTCCATATTCGTGATCGACGCGCTGTTTAGAGTTAAATCATATCTGGAAGCAATGTCGGGAATACATCCGACAGCTGTTCCGTTAAATAAACTCAACTCCCTGTCTTCGCATATGGCGTGGGGGGTGTCTTTTTGAAATTCTATAGCGTCGCAGCCATAATAGGCGCCGGCGCAAATGCCCAAATAAACACCGCCGTTCTTTACATATTCTTTTATCTTTTGGTTGCCGGCGCCGTTTAACTTTTTCATATAGGGCCGATCGGCGCCGCCGGGCATAACAAAAACATCGACGTCACTGGGAATGCCGCTTTTGACGATATCTTCCGCAGTAACAAGCGTGATTTTTTCCGATGAAAAATAATCCCGAACGGCGGTTAAACTAAACGCACCGACGCCTTCATCTGAATAGATATAGATATTTTTTTTCATAGGATTCTGGGTTTTTTTATACTATAGACTAGTGTTTTAACGTTGAAACAAGGGCTTGTCTACAAAGCCCGCAAACAGGCAAAAATGCGGGGCTTAAGGGTGGCCTAAAGACATGAATTATTCAGCACTTCTTCTGGAAAGTTTTGATAAAGTGGTTGAGGCTTCGGTGCCGCAAAACTGCCTGCCGCCTTTTATCCCTGCGCCGCCGCAAAACGGCAAAACCTATATTGTCGGCGCGGGCAAGGCTGCGGCGAAAATGGCACAGGTATTTGAACAACATTACAAAGGGCAATTCAGCGGCACCGTCATTACCCGCTATGGCTTTGTTGCCGATACCCAAACGATCAAAGTGATTGAGGCATCTCATCCCAACCCTGATCAGGCAGGCCGCGACGGCGCAAAAGAAATTTTGCAAATTGCCTCTAATGCAACCGAAAATGATCTGGTGATTTGTTTGCTCTCGGGCGGCGGATCGTCTTTGCTTTCTTGCCCTGCAGAGGAAGTTGATTTTGACGAATTGAAAAATCTGAATGATCAATTGTTAAAATGCGGCGCTTCCATTCACGAGATCAACTGCGTGCGTAAACATTTAAATCAGGCTTTTGGCGGCAAACTGGCGAAAGCCGCCGCTCCTGCGCGCGTGGTGACATTGGCTATTTCCGATGTGTCGGGGGATAACCCGTCCTCGATTGCTTCCGGCCCGACAGTCGGTGATCCGACAACGCTTGGTGACGCAAAAAAGGTCATCAAAAAATATAAATTAACGGCGGGGCCTTCAATTGTCGCTTATCTGGATGATGAAAAGAATGAAACGCCGAAACCCGATGATAAAATTTTTGACAATACGGCATATCAATTAATCGCAACGCCTGAAAAATCTCTTCAGGCGGCAGCGAAGTTTTTTCGTGAGAAAAATATTACGCCCTATATTATTTCCAGTGAGCTGGAAGGCGATACCAATGAGTGTGCCTTTTTCCATGCCGCCATGGCCAAGCGCATCTTGGGCAAGAATGAACCATTTCAAAAACCCTGCGTGATCATCTCCGGCGGTGAAAC
>DAOPJS010000112.1:0-4838 GCA_035399785.1 Alphaproteobacteria bacterium | reverse complement strand
GTATGTTGCGATGATCGGCATGCCGCTGAGCGGTTGGATCATGTCCTCGGCCGGTCAACACCCCTTACCGTTCTTTGGAATCACCATGCCCGACATTGTCGGCCCTAACCGTGAATTGGGGCATTTAATGCACGAAGTGCACGAGGTATTGGCTTTTACTTTGATCGGGGTGATTGGTCTTCATGCGCTGGGCGCCTTAAAACATCATTTTATTGATAAGGACTCAACACTAACCAGAATGATGGCAGGACGTATGCAGCGCATCGGCCCCTATATTTTGATCATCATTTTGGGATTGTTCGGATTGGGCGTTTTGGGTTTATTGGCCTCCGAAGATGAGCACGAGCACGAAGAAAAAGAAAAAATTGAAAAGGTTTCCGTCCTTGAGCAGCCTGCGGCTCTGCAGGGAGAAAACGCATGGGAAATCGCCAAAGATCAAAGCACTCTGCAATTTCGTGCCAGCGTCTATGGCCGTGAATTTACCGGAAACTTTGGTAATTTCGGCGGTAAAATTATCTTTGATCCTGATAACCTCCAGGGCAGTGTTGCGGACATTACCATTGATACAAGGAGTATCAGAAGCGATGATGAAGAGCGCGATGCCAATATGATCGGGGAAGAATGGTTTGATGTCGCCCAATACCCTACCGCACACTTTAAAACCACGGCTTTCGAAAAAAAGGATGACAACAATTATATCGCTGTCGGAGAGCTGACAATAAAGAATCATTCCATGCCCGTCATGTTGCCCTTTAAGCTTGATATTATCGAAGGAAAGGATGATTTGCCGCGCCGTGCGTATGTTGACGGCTCCGTCACTTTGAACAGGCTTGATTTCGGCTTGGGTGAAGGGCGCTGGAAAACCGCTGATTCCATTAGTTTGGATACGGTTGTCGATATCAAGCTGGTGGCAAAATCCATCTGAAGGATTTTTTTAAATAAAATAGTCATATCAGATGCTTAGGGGGCTATGCGCGGCGCATAAATTGCGTTACAGTAGGTTCCATAATGAGAACGCTATTCCACCTATGGCTGCATCCTTTTTCCCGTAAGGTCCGTATCGTACTGGCCGAGAAGAATTTACCTTTCGAAGAACGTATTGAAAAAATCTGGGAACGCCGCACCGAATTTCTGGCGATGAACCCGGCAGGTGACGTGCCTGTCTTGATTGAACCTGATGGCACAACTCTGGCCAATTCACAGGTAATCTGTGAATATCTGGAAGAGGTTTATCCCGAAAAGAACCTTTTGGGCGTTGACCCGATTCAGCGCGCTGAAACGCGGCGCTTGGTCGGATGGTTTGATGTGAAATTTAACCGCGAAGTATCCGATAATTTGCTCGGTGAAAAATTGATGAAACCGATGCTCAAGCTTGGTGAACCGCACGGTCCGTCGATTCGCGCGGGTAATGCCAATATTCATTATCATCTGGATTATATCGGCTTTTTGACGGAAAAACGTAAATGGCTGGCGGGCGATAATTTCTCTTTGGCCGATATTGCCGCCGCCGCGCATCTGTCCGCTATTGATTATATCGGTGATGTACCGTGGGAAGAACACAGAAGTGCGCAGGATTGGTATGCCCGCGTTAAATCAAGGCCCAGCTTCAAACCGTTGCTGGAGGATAAAGTTCCCGGTTTCAAACCGGTCAGCCACTACGAAAACGTAGATTTTTAAAATTATTATGCCCCAGGGAAATAAAAGACTTTTTTGCTTTGGTTACGGCTATACGGCTGATTATCTGGGGCATGCCCTGCAGATTTCCGATGATGCATGGACAGTTGGCGGCACAACCCGTGACAGCGAACGCAGACGCGAATTATTGGCGCGCCGCGTCCGTGCGCGTATTTTTGATGCCGACCATCCTATAGAAGACCCACGTTTGGTTTTCGGACGAATTTCACATTTGTTGATTTCAACCCCGCCAAATGATTTGGGCGATCCTGTTTTTAATACGCATGCGCAGGATTTAATCAATTTGCCGAATTTAAAATGGGTCGGTTACCTCTCCAGTGCGGCTGTCTATGGTGATCGTGGTGGTGGTCAGGTAAATGAAACGTCCGAAGTGCGTCCGACATCACAGCGCGGATCGCGGCGCGCCTTGGCAGAAAAACAATGGTTGTCCCTGCATCAGAAATATGGCCTTCCCGTTCATATTTTCAGATTGGCCGGCATTTACGGCCCCGGCAGAAGCGCGCTTGATTCTGTACGCGCCGGTGTTGCCCGCCGTATTGATAAACCCGGCCATGTCTTTAACCGCATTCATGTCGAAGATATTGTTCAGACATTACTCGCTTCCTTTGCCAAGCCCAATCCGGGCGGGATATATAATCTGGCCGATGATATGCCCGTGCCTTCGCATGAGGTTATTGCCTATGCCTGCCAGCTTCTGGGGCTTGCCATACCTCCGGTTATTCCTTTCTCCGAAGCAGATCTGGCGCCCATTACCTTGAGTTTTTACAAAGATAATAAACATGTTCTCAATGACAGAATAAAAAATGAGTTAGGCGTTCATCTTAAATATCCGGATTTTCGCTCGGGGCTGGAAGGGTGCTTGCGCGCCGAAGAATACGCACAGGCACAACAGCAGGAAACAGCCTGATATTTCTTTCTATTTTTTGACTTCGTAAGGAAGACGGATGGTCACCGTTGTGCCGACATCAACCGTTGAATCAATTTGCAAACTACCGCCGTGAATTTCTGCCAGCTCTTTCGTAATCGAAAGTCCGAGGCCTGATCCTTCATATTGGCGGGTGTAGTCTGTCTCTGCCTGTTCGAACGGCAAGGTGATATTTGCCAGCTTATTGGCAGGAATACCAATTCCCTCATCTTCAACACGAATGGAGAAATATTCTTCCCGCTCATTCAGGCGAATATGAACGGTTTTCCCATGTTTGGAAAACTTCACTGCATTGGAAAGCAGGTTCAACACCATCTGCATTATCGCGCGGCGGTCGGCAACAACGTTCAAATCTTCGTTTTTAATATCAATCTTAATCTTGATATCGGAATCAAGGGCGCGCCCTTCCATCATATGGGCGGCCATACGAATGACTTTGGCGATATTGAATTTTTCCAGATGCAGTTCATATTTGCCGGCTTCTATTTTTGACATGTCCAGAATATCACTGATCATATCCAGCAAATGTTCCCCGCTTTCACGAATACCTTTGATATATTCCAGATATTTTTCGGTGCCGATAGGGCCTAAAAGTTGACGTTCGATCATCTCTGAAAACCCGATAATGGCATTCAGTGGCGTACGCAGCTCATGGCTCATATTGGCTAAAAACTGGCTTTTGGCGGCATAGGCACGCTCGACGCTGTCTTTTGCCTGACGTAAGTCCAGCTCACGTTTTGTCGTGTCGGTGACATCCTGCATGATGCCGTAGAGTGCTATGACATCATCATCGCTGTCTGTTTCGCATCGCCCTTCACAGTGAATATAACGCACTTCCCCATCCGCGCGCGTGATGCGGAAATCCATGTCGTAATCGTTTTGTTCGATGATGGCACGTTGAAAGACCTGTATCATACGTCCTTCATCCTGTTCATGTATCATATCATTGATACTTTCCAGTGTTGGCTTGAATGATTTTTTTACAAGTCCGAAGATTTTATAAAGCTGATCGGAAAACTCGATCGTGTCTGATCCTACGGGCCAGCGCCATTGACCGATATGACCGATAGCTTCGGCTTCTGCCAGCTTCTTTTCCTGTTTCTTTAAGGATTCGCGGTAAGATTTAATTGCTGTTAAATCGCGGCCTGTACTGTAAATTCTGTCTCCGACGCGCTTGTGATTCCATTCAACCCATAGAAAAGCGCCGTTTTTATGCTGACATGCGACTTCCATGGATATCATGTTGTTTTCATATCCGTCCTGACGCAGATTTTGCATGATATTCAAAACACTGCTTTTATTGCTGGGATGGCATAAATCAATCAGGGTTTTTCCCTGCATTTCTTCCATACTGTAACCAAATAAGGAAACAAAGTTTTGGTTCACGGTTACAAAGCTGCCGTCACCTTCGGTGATGCAGCAGGCATCGAAAGACAAATCAATAAAAGGTGTTTGATCAGAAGATTTATTTTCTTTCTCTCTTATTTTCTCGGCAACATATTGAAGTAGTTTTTCACGTGCTGTAATTTCCTCAGCCGAAGCAACAAGGAAAAGCTGGCCATTTTGTGATTCAACCCAGTTCAGTTGAAGGAAAAGTTCTTTGTGACTATGACGCAGGGTAAGCGTATGCTGTCCTTCCTCAATCTGTTGTTCGATCTCTTCGAAGAAGAATATATCGGCAATATTTTGCGCGCCGGTAATTTCGGGATAACCACAAAGCGTTATGAATTCAGGATTAATGAAAACAATTTCTCCATGTGGGTTGGCAATAAGACGCGCAACCCCTTCCTGCTCCGCCGCGGCGCCGGGTTGTTGGTTTTCTTCGGGGCCGTCATAGGATGAGGCCGCAAGTTTTTGCATGGTATTAAAAAAGGACATAAGAGAATCAAAAAGAACTTTCTTTAAATACCATAATGCAAAACGGCTGAAAGTGACAGAAAAAAAGAGCCGTCGGTAAATACCGGCGGCCCTTTCAGGAGTTTAAAACCTGTTTTTTTAGTACTTCACGCCGCAGCCATAGGGCTTGGTGCTGGAGACCTCGACGGGTTTGCCCGCATCAAGGCTTTTCAACGCTTCATGGACGTAATTTGTAGCACCTTCAATAGCGGAAGGTTTAAAGCTGGAATCGCTGTCGATGGCGCCTTCATATACCAACGTGCCTTCTTTATCGATGACAAACATATGCGGGGTGGTTTTCGCACCGTATAGATGACCGATT
>DAOPJS010000111.1:0-4903 GCA_035399785.1 Alphaproteobacteria bacterium | reverse complement strand
GTATTCCACGCCGCTGAAAAAGAAATTCTCGACCGCAATAATTGTATCGGTAAATAGCTGGGTCAGATGTGACAGAGCAACGGTTACAGAATCTATAAAATTGAAAGAGAACTGATCGACGGCATAATTATAATAGATACTGTCTGTATCGGCCTGACCGTTAATCGTATCATTTCCTAAACTGCCGTAGAAAACATCATTTCCTGCGCCGCCCAGAATAACATTATCGGCATCATTGCCGTATATTGTATCCGCCCCTGTTCCGCCAATGGCATTTTCAATGACAGCGCCGTAAGCAATGACCAGATTATTGGTCATATAACCAACGCTACTGAAATCCCCTTCCGTCAGATAAAGGATATTGTTTTGCGAGTAGCCTGACAGATCAATCGTATCCGTACCGCCGCCGTCCCAAATAGCGATCGGTACGTCGGATACGGAAAAATCAAATTGGTCGCGGCCCGCATTGGAATTAAAGCCATAAGTCGTATCGCCGCTTCTTGTATTATAATTGGCGCCGTAAATATTCTGGATGGCCAAAATATCAATTAACATCGGCGTGGCGGAATACTGCCAGGAATTCGTGCTGTTCCAATGGTCACTGCCCACATTAGTGTCATTAAAATAGGACATCACCGTCATCTGGTGTGAATCGTTTGTCCACTGGGCGCTGTTTGCATATGTTATCGGGCCGCCGCTGCCCGCATTATAATTCCCGGTATGTCCAAGACCCAAAGAGTGACCGATTTCGTGAATAGCCGTCATCAAGGCATAGTCGCCCAGCGTATTAAAGTTTTGCCAACTGCTCTCCGAGGTATCAATGTTGATTGTATTACTGAGGATGGTTGTTCCTGAAGTCATGGAGCCTGAATTAGCAAGACCATCGGAATTTTTAATGATGTTAATATTTCCCCCACTGGCAACTTGCGTGAAGGAAATATCCGCAACATCAGACCAAAGGCCAAAGGCCATACTGATCCCTGCTTTTTGCGCCGCCGTATATTCATTTGAAAAACTATAGGTCACATTGCTTTGTGACCATGAACGCTCGCTCCGACCTGTGTCCTGCCAAAATCCATGCGTCAGATAAAGAGCAAAAGTGGCAGGATCTGCCGCTGTCGTGGGGGCGTAATCTACATCTGTTCCGGTGGTTTGATTTTGGGTATCTGACACTATTTCACCACGAAAGCCGCTCTGACAGGCAGCGCAGCCACAGCCAACCGTGGTGGTTTGATCCATCGTTGTGTCAATAACGCTCATATTAAAGCCGTAAACCCTTTGTAATCCCCTGATACACAAGGATAATACAATAGTATTTAGTCAGCCTTAAATTTAGATAAAATTTTATGTAATTATAAAAACAGCAGCAATTTTAGTGGCAAACAGGCTGTGACAGGGCCTGTGAATTGGCTGTGGAGGCCGCCCATTGCTGGAACTCCGCCGTACTCATCTTGCCAACTTTCGGAATCCGCGGCGCATAGGTGGCACAGAAAATATCAGGGCGCATTCTGGCCGCATCGGTCGATACTTTGTTGGCAAATGCCGTGCGCATATCATGGATTTTGCGCTCCGCATTTCCTGAACCATTATGTGAATAATAGTTTATAAGTGTCTGTTCATATTGGGAAATAAGGCTTTGGTTGCGACGGGTGATTTCACCATATTCCTGATAGAAATTCTTCCACCCTTTTGGGGTCATATGCTGACAATTCAGGCCGATCACCATCAATTCGCTGTGAATACGAATGCCTTGCTCGGCTTCTGCCTCCTTGGAGGAATAACAGCCATTACCGGCAAAAGCACTGCTTGAGATCATCATAACGGTCAAAAAAGCTGCAAAAATAATACGCATGGGACACCCAATCTATTTAATAACTTCGGTTAGTAACGGTTTACCATCAAAATGTGCCAAAATATTGTCGATCACCAATTGGCCCATTTTTGTTCTTGTTTCCAAGGTGGCGGAGCCTATATGCGGTAAAAGAACCACATTGTCCATAGAAATATACTCTACAGGAACATGCGGCTCCTTCGCAAAAACGTCCAGCCCTGCCGCCGCAATGGTTCCGTTTTGCAACGCTTCGACCAAGGCAGGCTCATCCACCACGCTGCCGCGGGCGATATTAATCAAAATCCCTTCCGGCCCCAGAGCTTCCAGAACATGGATATCAACCAGATTGGCCGTGGCCGCCCCGCCGGGGCAGCAAAGCATCAAAAAGTCGCAGTCTTTGGCCATTTCTACGACATCCGCATAATATTTATACGGTTTATCCTTTTGTTCATGGCGGCCATGGTAGACAACTTCCATATCAAAGGCCTCACAGCGTCTGGCCACTTTTGACCCGATATCCCCCAGCCCGACAATCCCTATCCGCTTATTGGCCAAAGATGTTCCCAGCGGCATATCACTGGTCAGCCATTTGCCCACGCGGACATACATATCGGCCTCCACAATGCGCCGCGCCGTCGCCAATAACAGGGCCATGCCCGTATCTGCCGTCTCGGCTGCCAGAACTTTCGGGGTATTGGTGACTTTCACTCCGTGTTTTTTGGCTGATTCCAGATCAATATGGTCAAAACCGACTGAATAGGTCGCAATTATCTCTAAATTTGGTAAAGCGGCGATGATTTTATCGGTAATTTTATGATCCATAGTGCAGTTAATCGCCACCACGTCATCTTTGCAGTCCTGAATCACGGCCTCAGGATCATCCTCATGAAAAAGCTTGATGATACGAAAGCGATCGGACAAATCATCCAGCCCTTTGGGGCCGTTCGGATGGAAGGAGAGTAAAACGGGTTTTGCCATGAATTTTCCTCTTAAAAACTGGAAAACACCATACCCATGCGCTATGAGGGCGGCAATAAAGTTTTTAATAAAATTATGTTGCTTTTGGGCTGGATATTGCCTATAAAACGAACAAATTCCTGATGTAAACAGGGTGGGCTCAAAAAAGAGACCCGCCTTTTTTGTTACTTTTTTCAGGAAACAAAGGAACAAACCATGCGCCTGACAACGCTTGAACAGAAAATTGCCGATATCATCTCCCCTGTCATGCAGGATTTGGGGATGGATCTGTTATGGGTTGAATATAAAGCAGGCATTTTGGGGATTTACGCTGAAAACCCCAAAACGGGAAAACTGACGCTGGAAGAATGTACCCGGATAAGCAATGAAATCTCCCCACTGTTGGAGGTTGAAGATCCGATCGAAGGGGCGTACAGATTAGAGGTCAGCTCCGCCGGTATCGACCGCCCGCTATTTAATAAAAATGATTATGAGCGTTTCCACGATCTGGAAGTCAAGATCGAGCTGGATGAAGCCATCGAAGGTCAGAAAAAGTTTCGCGGTTATATCCGCGGGACATCTGAGGACACCGTTCAATTAGAAACGGATCAAGGGGCGGTGGACTTACCCTTCGTCAGCATATATAAAGCCAAGCTGGTAATGACGGACGAGCTGATCAAGGAAACAAAAAAGAGATTTGAACTGGCAAATAACAATGAGCCAACTCAAGAAGTATTAACAGAAACGAATTAGGAAATTTTAACATCCCCTTTTCTCGGTTACGGGAACAGGGACATTTCAAAACAGAAGGAAAATTACCATGGAAATGTTGCAAGTTGCCGATGCTGTTGCCCGCGAAAAGAATATCGATCGCGAAATTGTTCTGGAAGCAATGGAAGAAGCGATTCAAAAAGCCGGTCGTTCAAAATACGGTCACGACCACGACATCCGCGCGCATATCAGCCGCAAGACAGGTCACATTGATCTGAAGCGCTACCGCGAAGTGGTCGAGGAAGTTGAAGATGAAGTGCAACAAATCACGCTGGAACAGGCACAACGTGAAAAGAAAGACGCCAAAATCGGTGAATTTCTGATCGATGAACTGCCGCCGCTGGATTTCGGCCGTATTGCCGCCCAAACCGCCAAGCAGGTGATTGTTCAAAAAGTACGCGAAGCCGAACGTGCCCGCCAATATCTGGAATTCAAAGACCGCGTTGGCGAAATCATCAATGGTGTTATCAAACGTGTTGAATACGGTAACGTGACCGTTGATATCGGCTCAGGTCGCGCCGAAGCGATCTTGCGCCGTGAAGAATGTCTGCCGAGCGAACATCTGAAAAACGGTGACCGTGTCCGTGCCTATATTTATGACGTGCGTGAAGAAGTTCGCGGTCCGCAGATTTTCCTGTCCCGTACGCACCCTGATTTCATGGCCAAGCTGTTCACACAGGAAGTTCCTGAAATCTATGACGGCGTGATCGAGATCAAAGCCGTTGCCCGCGATCCGGGAAGCCGTGCGAAAATTGCCGTTCAATCCCGTGACGGTTCCATCGACCCTGTCGGTGCCTGTGTGGGTATGCGCGGTTCTCGTGTTCAGGCCGTTGTGAACGAACTGCAAGGTGAAAAAATCGACATCATTCCATGGACGGAAGATCTGGGTAGTTTCATCATCTCCGCCCTGCAACCTGCCGAAGTGGCCAAGGTTGTCATGGATGAAGAGAAAAAGCGGATGGACGTTGTGGTTCCCGAAGAACAATTGTCACTGGCCATTGGCCGCCGTGGTCAGAATGTTCGTCTGGCCTCTATGCTGGTTGGTTGGGATATCGACATTATGACCGAGGAAGAAGAAGCCAAACGCCGCGCCGAGGAATACCAATCCCGCTCCGAACTGTTCATCAATGCCTTGGATATTGATGACATGATCGCTCAGTTGTTGATTGCCGAAGGCTTCACAACCGTGCGCGAGATTGCCGAAACACCGATCGAAGAAATGATGGAAATCGAAGGCTTCGATGAAGAGATCGGTCAGGCTTTGATCGACCGTGCCGTCGCATGGATCGAAGAGCAAGCCAGCATCCTGGAAAGCAAGCGTTCCGAACTCGGCATTAAAGACGA
>DAOPJS010000110.1:0-4921 GCA_035399785.1 Alphaproteobacteria bacterium | reverse complement strand
CTTCACGGAAAAAATACCGATGCGTTTGGTTTCATTGCCAATATCAAAACGGCGCAGCCCGATTTTATTTTTAAAAATAAAACGGCCTTTGTCCTGGGGGCAGGCGGCGCTGCGCGGGCGGTGATTTACGGCTTGTTAGAAGAAGGTATCGAAAAAATTATTTTATCCAACCGTACAATGGAAAAGGCGCGGGAGTTGCAATCCATGGCGCCTGATGCCGTTGACGTTGTGTCATGGGAAGAACGTCAACAAGCGCTGAAAGCCGCAGACTTACTGGTCAATACGACCTCTTTGGGGATGCAGGGAAAACCACATCTGGAGATGGATTTAAGCGCCTTGCCGAAGACGGCGCCGGTGAATGATATTGTCTATGCCCCGTTGATGACAGATTTGTTGCAACAGGCAAAGGATAGGGGAAACCCGATTGTCACGGGTATCGGCATGTTGTTGCATCAGGCACGCCCCGCCTTCGAAGCATGGACGGGTGTTTTGCCCGAAGTTACCGGTGAACTTGAAAACAAGGTGCTCACATGATTGTGATTGGTTTGACAGGGTCGATCGGCATGGGCAAAAGCACGGTTGCCCGTATGATGGAAAAACTGGGCTGCGCCATCCATGATTCAGACAAGGCCGTGCATGAAGCGCTGAGCCCGACGGGGGAGGCCTTTGAAGAGGTAGCCGTAACCTTTCCCGCTTGTTGGGAAAAGAAAACGCACACGATAAATAAAAAAATTCTGGCTGATATTATTTTTAATGATCCTGCAAAAAAACAGGAGTTGGAAGATATCCTTCACCCGATTGTGCAAAGGTCGCAGAAAAAATTTATCCAGAAACAACAGCGTTTAGGCCGCGAGGTGGTGGTCTTGGATATTCCGCTTCTGTTTGAAACAGGCGCGGAAAACCGCGTAGATTATACGTTTGTTGCCAGCGCCCCTTATCATATTCAACGCCGCCGCGTTTTATCACGTCCCAATATGACGGAAGAAAAATTCGAAGCAATTTTATCAGCGCAAATGTCCGATCATGAAAAAAGAATTCGCGCCGATTTTGTGATACCAACGGGATTGGGTCTGGCGTATACTCATAAAATACTGAAACAATCTTTAGGGAGTATTTTATGAAGACCTTGATCGTCTGCCACAAATCGAAAATGGATGCCGGTGCGTTTGCCGATATTTTGAACCAGCGCGGATACGAGGTTGATATTATACTGGGATATAATAACGAGGTATCAGAGGTTAATCCGCTGACCCATGATCTGGCGATTTTTATGGGCGGTCCGATGGGAGTGTATCAGGCGGATATTTTTCCCTATCTGAATGACGAAATTAAATATATCGAAAAGCGTTTGGCCGCAGATAAACCGTATCTCGGAATTTGCCTTGGCTCGCAGTTAATGGCAAAGGCGATGGGCGCGGAGGTTTATCCCGGTAAACAGGGGAAAGAGATTGGCTGGCATTCCATCAAGGTTAACGAGAAGGGGGAGAAAACCCCGCTGAAATATCTGGATGTATCCCAAACCCGCATGATGCAATGGCATGGCGATACGTTCGATCTGCCGAAAGAGGCGGTTTTGCTGGCTTCTTCCGATTTATACAAACATCAGGCAATTGGTTACGGCTCTAAAGCCTTGGGTCTGCAATGTCACCCCGAAGTGACCAAAAGCAATATCGAATTATGGCTGGCGACAGGGTATCAGGAATTGCAGCAAGTGGGTTTAAGTGTTCCAGCGCTGCGTGAACAAACCGCGGAAAATATCGATGCATTGAATAAGCAGCGGACAAAATTCTTCAACGAATGGCTGGACGAGGTTTTGGAAGAGCGGGAAAAGAAATATGCGTGAAATTGTCCTTGATACCGAAACGACGGGCATGGACCCTGCCCAAGGGGACAAGTTGGTAGAGATAGGCTGTGTCGAACTGGAAAACCATATTCCGACGGGGCGTACCTATCACCAATATATTAATCCCGAGCGCGATGTTCCTGCCGAGGCTGTGGCGGTACATGGTTTGACGGCGGAGCGTTTGAAAAATGAGCCTACCTTCGGTGAGATTGTCGGCGATTTTCTGGATTTTATCGGCACGGATTCAAAATTGGTCATTCACAACGCTGAATTCGATATGAAATTTATCAATGCGGAGCTGGGCACGTTCGGCTTCCCTTCCATTGATAATAAACGCGTGGTTGATACGCTGATGATCGCGCGGAAGAAATATCCCGGCAGTCCCGCCAATCTGGATGCGCTGTGTCGGCGTTACAACATTGATAATTCAAACCGTACATTACACGGTGCGCTGCTGGATTCCGAATTATTGGCGGAAGTTTATCTGGAGCTGCTGGGCGGCCGTCAGCGCGGGTTAGGTATTGAGCCCGAAAGAAAAACTGCACCGGGAACAAAGAAAATAACCGTTGAGCGGGTGCACCGCGAAGCCAGAGTTTTTGTGGTTAGCGAAGAAGAGCAGGCGGCGCATGATAAAATGCTGGAGGAAATCAAAGATCCGATCTGGCAAAAAACAAAAGCGGTTTAGTCAGCTTTGTTTTCTTCTTTTTCGGGCGCCTTACAGAATTCCTCGGAATAATAAATGAATGCACTGACGGCATGTTGGGTCAGATCGTTTCGGATTTGCGTGCATCGTTTATCCCAGCAAAAAGCACCGAGAACGTTTTTGGCACGTCCTTCAAATCTGTACTCATAGCGGAATTTGTAAATATCGATGATTTGCAGATCTTTATAATCGGCCAGTGCCAGTTCCAGATAATCCCGAAGTTTTTGTATTTCTTTCGGATCTTTTTCGTATATCAACGATAATTTATAGGCCTGAACAATCCCTTCGAAGAAAGTTGCGTCACCCAGATTGGGGAGTAAGAAACAGCCCCTGTCTTTACAAAGTGGATTGGTCTTGCGTTTATTAAACGCCATGTCGACCATGTGTTTGACGGTTTTGTTGTAATCAATCGGGAATTTCTGATTGATGATGGAGAGAGCGTAAATTCCCCATGAAAAGAATGCGCGGGCTTCGGTTACCTGAAAATCATCTTCGTTTTTCAAGAAACGGTCAAAATATTTCATGAATTCCTTATAGGTCCATTCCAGCCCCGCCATATCATTACGTTTATCGTAATATTTGGCGAGGGCGAAAAGCGCCTCCCCACTGCCGTAGGAGGTGATAATATTATGTTCTTTGGGAAGGTAGTAGAGATACCAGAAGCCGCCTTCTTCATCGGACATTTTGCGCATGCCGGTAATGACAAGGTCCATATCCTTTTTTTCCTGTTCGGTCAGTTCAAGGCCGTGTTCTTCCAAACTGAGCAGGCTCAGGATATAAAGCGCTGATGTGTTGATTTTGCCAAAGCCGTTGAATTCTATATAGGCAATGTCATCATCTCCTGCCTTGGAGCGAATGATCATGCTGCTTATTTTTTTGCGGAATTTTTCGATTGTCGCCAGAACGGCGTCATCACGGTGATATTTTAAAGATTCAATTAAAACCCAAAAAGTTCCTGTCTGGCGCACCATATTATCTTCGTTGGTGAACCTGTCTTCCAACGGGCGGTATTCATAGGTGAACAAGCCGTTATCACGCTGGGCATTGATAATCCATTTCTGGCCGTCGACAATACGGTCAGAAACGCCCTGACATGTTTGTGCCTGCGCGACAGACGGCAGGCACAAGAGAGTAATAATAATTAGACGGAAGATCACAACGGACCCTTATTTGTTTATTGGCTGATTAGTGAATGAGCCCTTTTGAGCGGTTGTCGATAATCATGCCGACAATGCTGTCTGTACCACCCGCCATGAAGATCAGATCTTTCATTGCCTCGTCATAGTCACCATCTCCGTCGCCACAATATCCGCCGTACACATATGTACAGCTACCGCCTGTATAGGTCCATGTACCGTTATTACAGCCAAAACTGGCGCTACCGGTGTAACTATAAGTCCCACAACCACCACCTGAATAAGCTGTTGCTGTCAAGCCATGTGGCGTGTTTGGTACATATCCTGAACAGCTGCTCCATGTTCTGATACCGGCAGCACAACCAGCGCCGCCGCCGCCGCCACTGGAGACAGTAGCACAGCTCCAGACCGAGCCGTTGAATTGCAAGGCCTTGTCCGCGCCTGTACAGGTCGGCACGCCGCCGACGACTGCGCCCGCACTATTCACTGCGACGGTTCCGCCGACACGGAAACCCTGATCCCCGCGGACATATCCCGCGGTGTATGTATTATTGTTGCCGTAAAAAGACCAGGCATTGGCATGGGCCAAGATACCATAGGTGGCACCATCGGCCGTGTAACCCAAGACACCGCCATGGGCAGCACTTGTAGTTTTACCATACACGCCATAAGTCCCATCAGATAAGCCCATAACGCCGTAATTGGCTCCGGAGTTATAGCCATAGATAGATGGTGCCGTCCCGCCTGTAGGTGAATAGAAGCTTTTTGATCCAAAGGTGCTGATATAGGTGCTGTTGGCCATATAGATACCGCCGCCATGGGTGCCGTTATACCAGCCTGTATCATTATAGGTGCGCACCCATCCGCCGTTGGCATCGCGGATTGTTCCCGCCGATGAGGTAATGGCGTAAGAATTCATATTCAATGTTGTCGTTGCCGTGTGGTTCCCCAGATTATCGCCGACATTATCATTGCCACACTGCCAGTCACCAATTCCTGTATTGAATTTGACAACCTGCCCGTTGGCACAGCCGATAGAAGCCAGCTTGTCGATCAAGATCGCGCCGCCCTTCATCGATATCCAGTTGGTTCCGTTACAAAACTGCATGGTTTTGTGGGTGGTGTTATAGATTTGATCCCCTTCCGCGCCCGCGGGGCTGGTGCAGGCGGCCTGCGCCTGAGAGGGTATCAGCAGCATCAGGGATAACGCAAAGCCCAATACCAGAGAAGAGTTTATTT
>DAOPJS010000109.1:0-4984 GCA_035399785.1 Alphaproteobacteria bacterium | reverse complement strand
GCATCTCGTTTACACCGAGGGGGTCAGCGGTTCGAGCCCGTTACCGCCCACCATCCATCAGAGGTCTCAATAATAATTTACCTGATCTTCTTCGTATTTTTCAGCTGCCGCTTTTTCGGAACGGGAGCGTGTCTGGTTAACCAATTCAATCAGGTAATGATCAAACGCAAAAAATTCGCTTTCGGCGTTATAGGTTGTTTCTCTAAACATTTCTTTCTCCTTTTTCTTTCATACCTAATAAACGCTTCGAAAAGGGCAGAAGTAATGCATGATCAAGAAAAGATGCGGGTCTTTTTGTGGCAAATTCGTGCCTGAATTATCTTTATTGGCGAAAAGGGCTGTGCCTGCTAATCTCTTATAAATTTAAAACAAGGAGAAATACATGTTAGTAGGCGTCCCAAAAGAGATTAAGCCACAGGAACACCGTGTTGGATTGGTTCCTTCTTCCGTCAGAGAATTTGTAGCCCATGGTCATCAGGTCATTGTTGAAACCAATTGCGGTGCAGGCATTAATTATACCGATGCGGATTATGAAGCTGCCGGTGCGAAGATTATAAAAACGGCCAAGGAAATTTTTGATCAGGCCGAAATGATTATTAAAGTGAAAGAACCGCAAAAGGTCGAATGCGAAATGCTTCGTGAAGATCAGGTTCTTTTTACTTATCTTCATTTGGCGGCAGATAAAGAACAAACATTGGGATTGATAAAATCCAAATGCGTAGCAATTGCCTATGAAACAGTTACAGGCCCGGGCGGCAGAGGCTTGCCGCTTTTGGCGCCAATGTCTGAAATTGCAGGACGCCTATCCATACAGGTTGGCGGTGCCTACTTGTTAAAACATTTAGGTGGGCGCGGTCGTTTGATCGGTGGTTCTCCCGGTGTGGAAGCCGCCAAGGTTGTTGTCATTGGAGGCGGTGTATCAGGATACCACGCCGCGTCCATGGCAGTTGGTATGGGGGCGGATGTAACCATCCTTGAAAAAGGACATGACCAGATCCGTAAACTGGATGAACACTTCGGAAATACGGCGCGTGTTATCCAATCTTCCGAAGACAGTATCGAACGCTATGTATTGGACGCCGATCTGGTTGTCGGGGCGGTTCTTATTCCCGGCGCATCGGCACCGAAACTGGTGACCAAGGAAATGATCAAGCAAATGCGTCCGGGATCAGTTGTTGTTGATATTGCCATTGACCAAGGGGGCTGTTTTGAAACATCCCACCCGACAACCCATAATGACCCCGTTTATACGGTGGATGATGTGATTCATTATTGTGTGGCCAATATGCCTGGCGCGGTACCGATGACCTCGGCCCATGCGCTGAATAATGCGGTGTTGCCTTATGCCCTTCAACTGGCCGATAAAGGATGGAAGAAGGCTTTAGCGGATAATCCGTCCCTGATGGCAGGCCTGAATGTCTGCAAGGGGGAGGTCACCTATAAGTCCGTTGCTGATGAATTCGGCCTCAATTACAGCGAGCCGCAAAGCCTGGCCGCCTAGTGTTGACTTATAGATTATTCCCTTTAGCATTCACCCTTCATAGACGATATGGAGGGTGTTTTGCTTCAGGAACAATTAAGCCGATTGGCCGATCAGTTCATCGGAAACGCCATTGGTCTTCAGCGCGGCGAGAAAATCTGGATTGAATGGGCAGGCAGTGATGCAGCGCCACTGGCAAAAGCCTGCATTGATAAAGCTAAGAGCCTTGGTGGTGTCCCTCATCCTCAAGCGCGCGGCAGTGAGTACATTAATAACCTTCTTTCTGCCAAGCCGAGTCAGGATGAGTTAATCGCCCTTGGTCTTAAAAATCTGGAAACAATGAAACAGATGGATTGCTATATCCGTATCGGGGATATTGGCGACCAAACCAAATTAAATGAATTCGGCGATCTGTATGATGATTATAAAAGATTGGCGGTCAGAGAGTTTACCAATCACCGCGTAATAAATACGCGCTGGCTTGTGGTGCGGGCGCCGACCGATCATTTTGCAAAAGCCTGCGGCATGACAATGGACCAATTTACGCCGTTTTATATGGGCGCTAATTTATTCGATTATTCGACAATGGTGTCCCCCGCTGAAAAACTCCGCATTCTTATGGCAGAGGGAAAAGATGTGGAGATAAAAGGCAAGGGAACCGATCTGAAATTCAGTATTGAAGGAATTGGCGCTAAATCCTGTATCGGAAAATTTAATATTCCCGATGGGGAAGTTTTCACGGCCCCTGTTAAGGGATCCGTTAATGGCTATGTGACTTTTGGCCCGTCGGTTTATAACGGGAAATCGTTTGATGAAATTTTCCTAAGGTACAAAGAGGGTAAAATTATCGAGGCTAAATCGACAACAGAATCAAGCACGCGGGATTTGAACAGAATTTTCGATACCGATGAGGGAGCAAGGTATCCCGGTGAATTTGCCATCGGCTTTAATCCGAATATCCAATTTCCTGTCGGGGATATTCTGTTTGACGAGAAAATCAAAGGCAGCTTCCATATTGCCAATGGTATTTGTTACGAAAATTATGCGGATAACGGCAATCAATCGGCCATTCATTGGGATGTGGTCCAAATCCAACGACCTGATTACGGCGGCGGAACAATCGCGATAGACGGGCGTATTATCCGCAAGGACGGCATATTTATCGTGCCCGAGCTGGAGGCATTGAACCCTGAAAACCTGCTGGCAAGGCAAAAAAGCTAAATTATAAGAAAACTTGCTTGTATTATATTGACAGCAGCGTGCTTTTTTCGTTATTAAGCTGCTTGTCTTACCAATGCGCGGGTGTAGCTCAGTTGGTTAGAGCGCCGCCCTGTCACGGCGGAGGTCGCGGGTTCGAGTCCCGTCACTCGCGCCATTTTTCCCTAAAAATACATTTATCCCTTCAAAACGCGGCATAAGCGTATTTTGTTTGACATAATTTATGAATTATGTAATCTGACGTCCTGAGTTTTAATAGGTATCAGGAGTATCTATGCGTCGTACATCTAACTTATGGGCCCCTATGGTTGTTGGAATGGGGTTAGCGGTTGCTACGCCTGCTTTTGCGCAAGCTGCTGATGATGAAAGAAATATTCAGCCCGGCGCCGCCCTTGCGGCGTTAATTCTCAATCCCAATTTTATTGCTGCGCAGAAAGAGAATCTCAAAAAAGGCATCATCCGAATTGATGGAGAAATCAATCAGGCAAAGCAAGTTGAGATCAGCACCTTAATTGATTACCTCGATCAAACATTATCAAAGAATCAGGCTATAACCTTTATTATTAATTCCGAGGGCGGGGAGGCGGATGCTGGAAATGCTATCGCCGATAAAATCAAGTTTTTGTCCCGTCCTACCATAGCAATTGCAGAAGGCACGGCGCAGTCTATCGCCTTTACCATTTTTATGGCTGCGGATAAAAGGATCGCTTACCCCACAAGCTTTTTTATGCAGCATCCCGTGAGTGCCAGAGATGATCGAAAACTCAGCAAGGCGGAAAAACGTGAAAATCAGGCTGTTATAGATTTTCAAAACCGTTTGGCCGATGTTGAACTGGATGGCCGTACAAAATTATCAAATGAGCAGTTAAAAACAATGTTTTCAGGAACCTGCCTGTTTGGTTCTGCTTTTGCGCTGAAATATGGATTTCTTACAGAAATACGTGCGGCAAAAGGCCAGACCGCAGGATCTTTACCCGAAGGAGCAACGCCAAAGCCGATTCACTGTCCGAATTGGCCAAAAGCTGAAAAAATGCTTCCTGGCGTTAAATAACATTTTTCGGGTAAATCGGGTACATCCCACTGGATTGTCGTTTTTTTACATGTTAAACAGTCCTGAATTGTTTTAGAGATTGAAAACATGGCTTCAGAAGACTTTCTTATTAATTATCTTCCTATCATCGTGTTTATCGTGATTGCGGCGGGTATGTCCTGCGTCATGGTCGGGTTGTCCTTCCTGGTCGGGAAACAAAAGCCGGACGCCGATAAAAATGCCGCTTATGAGTGCGGTTTTGATGCTTTTGACGATGCCAGAAGCCGTTTTGACGTGCGTTTTTATCTTGTGGCCATTTTGTTCATTATTTTCGATCTGGAAATCGCCTTTTTGTTTCCTTGGGCCATTACGCTGGGGGATATCGGCGTTTTCGGGTTTTGGTCGATGATGGTGTTCTTGGGCGTTCTGACCGTCGGTTTTATCTACGAGTGGAACAAAGGCGCATTGGAGTGGGAATAGGAATCAGAGATGACTCATGACCGTAAAGTAATCGAAGCCCCTGAGGCGCTTTTTAAAACAGATATTCCGATGCCGCCTGCGTCGGAGCAGGACGTGGTTCCTGCCGCCGTATCAAAGCATTTGAGCGAGAAGGGGTATCTTCTGACCTCTGCGGATGCTCTGTTTGACTGGGCACGGACAGGGTCACTATGGCCGATGACTTTCGGTTTGGCCTGTTGTGCGGTGGAAATGATCCATTCTTACATGAGCCGTTATGACCTAGACCGCTTTGGTATGATTCCGCGTCCGTCACCCCGTCAGTCAGATGTTATGATCGTGGCAGGTACGCTGACCAATAAAATGGCGCCCGCTTTGCGCCGCGTCTATGACCAAATGCCGGAACCTCGCTGGGTGATTTCCATGGGCTCTTGTGCCAATGGCGGCGGATATTACCACTATTCTTATTCTGTGGTACGTGGTTGCGACCGCATTGTGCCGGTCGATATTTACGTTCCCGGCTGTCCGCCAACCGCAGAGGCCCTTGTTTACGGACTTCTACAACTTCAAAAGAAGATTCAGCGGGAAGATACCCGTATTGTCCGATAATTATTGACATAATGACACCATTCAGCTACTATGCCCCTTCAATTCAAAAAGAAGGGTGTATTTATGGTTGATGTCACAAGACGAGGTGCTTTAGCGTTATTGGGGGGAGCAGGTGCATCTGTTCTGACGTCAAATGCGGCTTTCGCTGCAAGCTGTTCAGGTGTACGTAATTCTGCCTTGGGCGAAAAATC
>DAOPJS010000108.1:0-5034 GCA_035399785.1 Alphaproteobacteria bacterium | reverse complement strand
AGGGCAAAGTGGTTTATTTCATGACCATTGATGATTGTCGCTTCCGCAAGCCTGTCGTGCCGGGGGACAGTCTTCATATTCACGTCGAAAAGATCAAAAACCGTGGTTCTATCTGGAAATTCAAATGCGAAGCCAAGGTTGATGGTAAGGTCTGCGCCGAGGCCGTCATCAGCGCCATGCTGACTGATCAGGATGTTGCCGGATAATCCTGTAACACACTGTAAAACAAAGTGAGTTGAGGGTTTTCACCGACTCACCTATTGCTTAATCATGACACAAACGCATATTCACCCAACAGCAATTATTGAAGACGGTGCCCAAATCGGGGCGGGATGCTTCATTGGTCCCTACTGTATCGTCGGGCCACATGTTGTGCTGGGTGATAGTGTTACGCTGAAGGCACATGTTGTCGTCGACGGCCGCACGACCATTGGGGAAGGAACAACAATTTATCCGTTCGCCTCTATCGGTACGGCGCCGCAGGATCTTAAATATCACGGTGAACCATCCGAACTTATTATCGGTAAGAACAACACAATTCGTGAACATGCGACAATGAATCCAGGCACCGAAAGCGGCGGGATGAAAACCGTGGTTGGTGATAACGGCCTGTTTATGATGGCAACCCACGTGGCACATGACTGTCAAATCGGTAATCATGTCATCATGGCCAATAATGCAACGCTCGGCGGCCATGTTGTGGTTGGCGACCGCGTATTGATTGGTGGTCTGGCCGCGGTTCACCAATTTGTGCGTATCGGGGCCTTTGCCGTTATCGGCGGAATGAGCGGCGTTGAAAGTGATGTCATTCCTTTTGGCCGCGTGAAAGGGGATCGTGCTTCCTTAGCAGGATTAAATATCGTCGGGTTGGAACGCGGCGGTTTTGATAAAGACCAGATCAAAAAAATACAGCGTGCCTTCAAAGATATTTTTGATGGTGACGGTAATCTGGATCAACGTCTGGAGCAGGTTGCAAGCGATAATCAAGGGGATGATCTTGTCGGGCAGATTGTTGATTTCGCCCGTAAGCGTGAGAGGTTCGGACTATGCCAACCCGAAAAGAAGACGGCCTGACATCACAAATCCCCACATTGGGTATCATCGCAGGCAGCGGTGTTATTCCGGCGCAACTGGCCGAAGCCTGTAAAGCGCAAGGCATGAATTTCAGAATTATCGGCCTAACGGATAATACGGATAAAATTATCCCTGACTTTTGGACGCGTATTGGCACATCGGCCAAAACCATCCGTTATTTGAAGGAAAATGATATTCATGACCTTGTTTTAATCGGGGCGGTTAAACGTCCGGGGTTATTTGATTTGTGGCCTGACTGGTTCACGTTCAAATTCTTTCTGAAAGTTTGGTTTAATTCGATGGGCGACAACTCTTTGTTGGAATCGGCCAGAACCTTACTGGAATCGATGGGCTTTAAGCTTCACGGCATTCAAAAATTTATGCCTGAATTGTTAATGCCGGAAGGTCTGGCCGGCAATTTTTCTCCTGAAGAGCGGCAATGGCTTGATATTCAAATAGGTCTCAAAGAATCTCAGGAACTTGGGGCGCAAGATATCGGGCAGGCTGTGATTATCAAAAACGGGCAAATTCTTGGCCGCGAAGATAAAAAAGGTACCAGCACTTTAATCAGAAAATACGGGCAACAGGGGGCAATCCTTGTAAAGACCTGTAAGCCGCAGCAGGATAAAGATCTGGATTTGCCGACAATTGGACCTGATACGGCGCGGCTTTGCGCGCAGGCAGGAATGGCAGGAATTGTCGGGCAGGCCGGGCAGACATTGTTGGTAGAGCGTGATTTGGTAAAGAATATTGCTGATGACCATGCTATGTTTGTCATCGGGGTAACGCTGGATGCTAAAAAATAAAAAACACATTTATTTAATCGCGGGCGAAGCGTCAGGAGATTTCCTTGGGGCACAGCTGATGAAGGCGCTCAAACAAAAAACACCTGATATAACTTTTTCCGGTGTCGGCGGTCCCTTGATGCAGGCAGAAGGGCTCAACAGCCTGTTTGAGATGCAGGAACTCTCCGTCATGGGCATATGGGAGGTTCTGCCTCGCCTAAGATTAATTCTGAAAAGAATAAAGCAAACCATTCAAAATATTATCGATTTGAAACCCGATTTGGTGGTGACGATTGATGCCCCTGACTTTTCATTTCGGGTTATGAAAGGGGTCAGACATATCTATAAGACTTCCCCTGATATCGCGCCGAAATTGGTGCATTATGTCGCCCCGACGGTTTGGGCGTGGCGACCCAAGCGGGCGATTAAGATTGCGGAATTTCTCGATGCGCTGATCTGCCTGTTTAAATTTGAACCGCCTTATTTTGATGCTGTAGGACTACGTTCTATTGCTGTTGGTCATCCGATGATGGAAAGCGGTTTATTGGAGGCAACACCCGCTTTGATTGGTGAAGGAAAAGCTAAAAATCTGGGTGTGTTTTTGGGAAGTCGCCGCGGTGAGCTGAAAAGAACCGCCCCCGTCATTATTAAGGCGATTAAGAAAATTAAGGAACAACATCCTGACATTGAACTGATTGTGCCAACCTTGCCGCATTTGAAATCACAGGTGGAGGAATTGATTATTCCGCTCGATATCCCGTGTTGCATTTCCACGGACAGGCAGGATAAATGGGGACTGTTCAAGGCCTGTGACGTCGCCATCGCTGTATCAGGAACGGTGGGGCTGGAGTTGGCGGCCTGTAATGTCCCTCACGTTATCGCCTATAAAATGAATCCGTTAACAGCGTTTTTTGTCCGCCGTATGGTTAAAACCAATTTCGCCCATCTGGCAAATATTATTCTGCGGCGGGAGGTTGTGCCTGAGTTTATTCAGGAAAATTGTACCGCGGATAATATCTCGGAAAAAATTATGGGACTGCTGGAAAATGACTTTCTGAGACACGCGCAGCAAAACGCATTTGAAACCGTGCGGGAAAATATCGGCGGAGAAACGCCGCCTTCGGAAAAGGCGGCGGATTATCTCTTGAATATGATTTAAAAGCTTATTTTCGCTTATTCATCGGTATATATTTACGGGCAGGTTCCCCAATATAAAGCTGGCGTGGGCGGCCGATTTTCAAGGTCGGCTCTTCCATCATTTCTTTCCACTGCGAAATCCAGCCGACGGTCCGTGACACGGCAAACAGAACTGTGAACATTTCTGTCGGGAAGCCCATCGCTTTCAGGATAATGCCGGAATAGAAATCAACATTCGGGAATAATTTGCGGTCGACGAAATATTTATCACTCAGGGCAATCTTCTCCAGCTCCATCGCCAATTCCAATTGCGGATCATGCTTAACGCCCAGTTCGGCGAGCACTTCATCACAAGACTCTTTCATGACTTCGGCGCGCGGATCATAGTTTTTATAAACACGGTGACCAAAGCCCATCAAGCGGAACGGATCATCCTTATCCTTCGCTCGTTTGATAAACTCAGGAATGTTTTTCTTATCACCAATCTGGTTCAACATTTCCAGAACGGCCTGATTGGCACCGCCATGCGCCGGCCCCCAAAGGGAGGTAATACCGGAGGCAATACAGGCCATAGGATTGGCTTGGGATGATCCCGCCAGACGCACGGTTGATGTCGACGCATTTTGTTCATGATCGGCATGTAGAATTAAAATGCGTTCCATCGCTTTCACAAGGGCCGGGCGCAATTTATATTCCTCCGCAGGAACGGAAAAACACATATGCAGGAAGTTTTCCGCATAGCTCAAATCATTGCGCGGATAAACATAAGGCTGGCCTTTTGAATATTTCATCGCCATCGCCGCCAAGGTCGGAATTTTGGCAATCAGGCGGTGCGCGGAAATACGGCGCTGCTCCGGATCCCAGATATCCAGCGAGTCATGATAGAAAGCAGACATCGCCCCGACAACACCGCACATAATTGCCATCGGGTGGGCATCACGACGGAAGCCTTGATAAATGCTTTTGATTTGTTCATGCACCATTGTGTGCTGGGTAATGACATCAGTGAAGTTTTTCAGTTCCTGTTTTTTCGGCAACTCTCCATAAAGAAGCAGGTAACAAACTTCCAGATAGGTACTCTTGGCGGCCAATTCCTTGATGTCATAGCCGCGGTGCATCAAGATGCCCTTATCGCCGTCAATATAGGTGATGCGCGATTTACAACTTCCCGTCGCGGTAAAGCTGGGGTCGAGAGTAAAATATCCTGTTTGCGCATGAAGCGATCGGATGTCGATACAATCGGGGCCGTAAGTTCCTTCAACAACGGGAAGAGTGACGCGCTCGCCCGTCTGATCATTAATCAGGGTAAAGGTTTTTTCTGACTTTGGTTTGGCACGTGTTTTCTTTACAGATTTTTTAACCGCTGATTTTACGGCGGCTTTCGTAACTTTTGTCTTTGGTGATTTAGCTGGCTTTTTAGCGGGTTTCTTTTTTACGGCTTTTGATTTTTTGGCGCTCATGGTTTTTCCTGAATTGGGAGAGGGTAAATTGAATCTTCTCAATCAGTATAAACCCTCTTCAGCCTTTTTCAATGGCCTGAACCGCCGCCTGTATGCGGGAAATAGTTTCTTGTTTCCCTAATATCTCCGCCGCTTCGAATAAGGACGGCGATTTATCTGTGCCTGTCAGGGCGGCACGTAGCGGCATCATAACCTTACCAAGCTTGCCTTCGGCTTGTTTATCAGCCAAATCGCGGCAGGCCGCTTCAATGGTATCATGGGTAAACTCGATAGAAGTAAAGCTGTCAATCATGGCGCTCAAAACAGGCAGGGCTTCGGCTGTCAGATGCTTTTGTGCCTTATCGTCATAGCTTACTTCGTCGACTAAATAAAAGACGCTTTCTGCCGCCAGTTGCACCAGTGTTTTTGACCGATCTTTTAATCCGTCCATGCCCGCCTGCAGGCGTTTCAGGCTGATATCGCTCAGGATGATATTATGATGATCTTTCAGGAAAGGAGAGAGCAAATCTATCAACCTGTCATTATCCGCCTCCTTCATATAATGACCGTTCAGATTTTCCAACTTCGCATAGTCGAAC
>DAOPJS010000107.1:0-5039 GCA_035399785.1 Alphaproteobacteria bacterium | reverse complement strand
GTGGTCTAAAACTTCGGGTTGTAGGATATAGCGCCCGACAACGGATAAGGTTGAGGGGGCTTTATCAACATCAGGTTTTTCAACCAGTCCTTTTATCCCAATGACGGCGCCGTCAGTGTCCCCGTCAGGATCAATAATACCGTATTTATTGACTTCCGATTTCGGCACGTCTTCCAGCGCGATGATATTGCCTCCTGTTTTATCATAGGTGTCGACCATTTGTTTCAGGCAGCCCGTTTCACCCTTCATCAAAACATCGGGGAGTAAAATCGCAAAAGGCTCATCACCGATCAGTTTTTTGGCGCACCAGATGGCATGTCCCAATCCCAGCGGACGCGGCTGGCGTGTCAGGAATAATTTACCCGCAGGCATTTCGGAATCACGCACCTTTTCCAGCATGTCAGTCTTGCCACGGGATTCGAGTGTTTGTTCCAATTCAGGCTGGTAATCAAAATGTTCTTCCAGCATTTCCTTCTGACGGCCGGTGACAAAGATATATTCTTCGATCCCTGCCTCGCGGGCCTCTTCAAAAACATGCTGGATCAGCGGGCGGTCATTGATAGGGAGCATTTCTTTCGGCATCGCCTTAGTCGCGGGAAGAAAACGCGTCCCCAATCCGGCAACGGGAAAGACGGCTTTGCGGATAGGTTTATGGGAAGAACTCATAATCTGTTTATCTTATTGCTTGTTCATTTTAACGCCCTTATCCTAGTCATCGGAAACAGCGAAACCAAGAGAAAATATGACTTACCCAACGAGTTATGGAGAGAAATTAAGCGAATTAAGGGCTTTGATGGCCAAAGAAGGCGTTGATGGCTTTTTGGTGCCGCGCACGGACGAATATCAGGGGGAATATGTCCCTGCGGGCGCGGAGCGTTTGGCGTGGCTGACGGGTTTTACGGGGTCGGCGGGGCTGGCCGTCATTCTGGCCGATCGAGCTATGGTGATGAGTGACGGGCGTTATACCATTCAACTGGCCGCGCAGGTTGATCAGGATTTATACGAATTGGAAAATTCCCAAAAGGTGAAACCCGAAGAATGGCTGTTGGAAAATACCGAGGAGGGAGAAGTCATCGGTTATGATCCAAAATTGCATACCCCAGCGCAGATTGAGGCCAAAGAAAAATCAGGTCTGATTTTGAAGGCGGTCAGTCAAAACCTGATTGACAAGATATGGATGGATAAGCCTGCGCCGCCGATGGAAAAAATTGTGCTGTTTCCCGAAAAATATGCGGGGCAATCTGCCGACAAAAAAATCGACATCATTCGAAAACAGATGGCAAAGAACAAAGCGGAGGCTTTGATTTTAACGATGTCGGATTCGATTGCTTGGCTGCTTAATATTCGCGGGCATGACATCCCGCATATTCCTGTGGCGCTGTCTTATTTGATTTTACCGATTGAGGGAAAAGCCAAATGGTATGTGAATGAGAAAAAGCTGACGCAAGAGGTCAAAGAAGCGCTGGAGGATATCGTTGAATTTTCAGCAGAAGAAAATCTGGCGGCAGATCTGGCGCAAATAACGGAGACGGTCTGGCTGGATCCGAAGAGATCGTCCATTTGGTTCAAAAAAATATTGCAAAAAGCAGGCGCAAAAATTATTGCGCAGGATGACCCGTGTATTATGCCGCGTGCCTGTAAGAATGAGGCCGAACAACAGGCGATGAAGGCGGCGCATATCCGTGATGGCGTGGCGCTGGTCAATTTTCTGAAATGGTTTGAAGAAACAAATGAGGGGCAGACAGAATTATCCGTCGAAGAAAAACTGGAATCTTTTCGGGCGCAGGCATCTGAGTACAAGGAGGCAAGTTTTTCAACCATTGCCGGATATGGATCGAACGGCGCGATTGTGCATTACCGCGCCAATGAAAAAACCAGCAAGAATATTGAAGCGGGAAGTTTGTTATTGCTGGACAGCGGCGCGCAATATGAAGACGGAACGACCGATATTACCCGCACGCTGGCAGTGGGCAGCCCGACCGATGAAATGAAAGAGAATTTTACATTGGTACTGAAAGGGCATATTGCGCTGGCCTCGGCAAAATTCGTCAAAGGAACGACGGGAAAAAAACTGGACCAGCTGGCGCGTAAACCCCTGCAGGATAAAGGGCTGGATTATGCCCATGGAACGGGGCACGGGGTCGGATGTTATTTATCCGTCCATGAAGAAGCGGCGAGTATCAGCCCGCGCGGTGAAGAGCCGCTGAGGGTCGGGATGATTATTTCCAACGAACCGGGCTTTTACAAGGAAGGGGAATACGGCATTCGTATCGAAAACCTTGTGCTGGTGCAGGAAGCAGAAGACGGGGAGTTATATTTTGAGACGATTACGCTTTGCCCGATCGATAAAAAAATGATCGTGGTTGATATGCTCGATGAAAAAGAAAAGACGTGGTTGAATGAATATAACGCCCGTGTTTATGAAACCTTGTTGCCGCTGCTGGATCAATCAACGGCGGCGTGGCTGAAAGAGGCGACGAAAGCCGTTTGATGAGCCAAGAAAAAACCGCCTGCAAAATTGAAGGCGGTTGATTTTTATTTAGGTGATTTTATCTGATGTAAATCAGACTGTTTTATCGTTCACTGTTACGCTTACGTGCTGCTTTGCGGGAGCGACGGATATTTTCCTGTTTTTCGCGTTTACGCTTTTCACAAGGTTTTTCGAAATCACGACGTTCTTTCATTTCACGAAAGATTCCCTCACGCTGCATCTTCTTTTTCAGCACTCGGAGAGCCTGATCCACGTTGTTATCGCGTACTGATACAGTTACCAATTAAAATCACCGCCTTTCGGGCTTGGTCAAATAGTTGTCATTTCCATAGCTTTAACGCTATAAATACCGAGACTTACCTACCTATTGGGCAGGCAAATAGCAAGTAAAAATAAGTATATAGGCTATAATTATATGATATTTCGGGCTTTTTTACTAATTACGGCGTTTTTTCTCCCTGTTTCAGTGTCTTATGCGCTGGAAGAAAACAGGCCGATTGCCCCTGAGATAGCGACAGGTATTAATGCCCAAAAGGCCGTTGCCGGTGAAAAAATCATGGCCGTGACGGCCAATCCCGAAGCAACGAAGGTCGCCTTTGATATTTTAAAGCGCGGCGGCACAGCGGCCGATGCCGCCATTGCGGCGCAGATGATTTTGGGATTGGTGGAGCCACAATCATCGGGGATTGGCGGCGGCGGCTTCACGCTTTATTATGACGCCAAGAAAAAATATCTGATTACGCTGGATGGCCGTGAGACGGCGCCAAGTACAGCAGGCAGTCATTTGTTCATGGGTGAAGATGGCAAGCCGCTGGATTTTTATGACGCGGCGATTGGCGGCAGATCGGTCGGCACACCCGGCACGCTTCGCATGTTGGAAAAATTGCATGATTGGCAGGGAAAATTACCATGGGGGGATTTATTTGCCCCCGCCATTAAGTTGGCGGAGACAGGATTTGTTGTCTCACCACGCCTGTCGCAAATGTTGCAGGAAGAAAAAAAGCGCGGCCGTTTTTCCGATGATGTGATTGCCAAGCTGTATTTCTATCCCGATTCATCAACCCCATTGGAAGCGGGAGAGGTTAAGCGAAACCCTGATTATGCGATTACGCTGCGCAATATTGCCCAAAACGGTGTTGATGCCTTTTACAAAGGGCAATTGGCGCAGGAAATAGCGGCGAAGGTACAGGATGACCGTTTTAATCACGGACTACTATCGACCGAGGATCTTTCTTCTTATGAAGTGAAAGAGCGTAAAGCGGTCTGCGGAAATTATCGCGGTTATAAAGTTTGTTCGATGGGAGAACCTTCCAGCGGCGGTCTTACGCTGTTGATGATTTTAGGAATGCTGGAAAATTTTGATCTGGCAGCATGGGGGCCGAATAATCCGACAAGCTGGCATGTCATTGCAGAGGCCAGCCGCCTGGCCTTTGCCGACCGTAATCAATATATGGCCGATCCTGATTTTGTACAAACACCTGATACTTTGCTTTTGAATGCGGCGTATCTGAAAAAACGGGCACAGCAGATCAAGCTGGATAAGCCAATGCAAGAGGTGAGTGCAGGGGTACCACCCGGATGGGACCCAAAATATCAACGCGCCGCCGATAGTGCGTTAAAACCGCCGGGGACAACCCATCTTAGTATCGTTGATCAATACGGCAATGTATTGTCGATGACATCATCGATTGAAAATGCGTTTGGGTCACGGCTCATGGTGGGTGGTTTCTTACTCAATAACCAATTAACGGATTTTGCCTTTGACCCGATTGATGAAAGCGGCTTGCCCGTTGCCAATCGTGTGGAAGGGGGGAAGCGTCCGCGCTCCTCCATGGCGCCGACAATTGTTTTTGACCCGCAAGGAAAGCCGTTTCTGGTGATCGGATCAGCGGGCGGCAGCCGAATTATCGGTTATGTGCTGCAGCGTATTGTCAGTGTGATTGACTGGGGTATTGGTGTTCAGGGAGCGTTAGCAATGCCGAATATCGTGCACCGCGGAGAGAAGCTGGAGCTGGAAAAGTCAGGCGTTAAATTTGCCGTGCCGCTGAAGAATATCGGCCATCCTGTTCTGGTGGGAGATATGAACAGCGGTTTAACCGCGATCCAGTTTAAAAACGGTTTTGCCTTTGGTGCTGCCGACCCGCGCCGCGAAGGTCAGGCGATGGGGGAATGATTTAAGAAATTCCACAATTAGGCATCGAAAATCTTTTAGGTGCGTTAAGGGCATTGAGTAATCGTTGATCCTGTTTTGCGAGAGTAAGAATACGGTCAACAATTTCTTCCGACATTGTGTTTAATTGATCATAAATTTTTTCTTCATTCGGGCCGGCGGAAAGATCGATGGATTCACTCAGCATTATGTCAGGCACATAACTTCCTATGGACAGTCCATGTAGCTCACCATCCAGAGTGAGTGTTGCCGCTTTTTCACCTTTTAAGACATCAGCGATATCTTTTGCATTTTTTCGTAAGGGGTCACATTCTCTGATTGTGCCGCTGGTTACTCTGGAAGTCCCAAAGTAAAGATTATATTCATGGAAAAGCTGAC